>JACDCJ010000075.1 GCA_013817655.1 Actinosomnolentus pattersoniae (SeqCode) | reverse complement strand
GGGCGACTTCTCCGACCCCGTCGGGCCCGGCTTCTGGAACCGGGAGGCCGGCATCCCCGACTCGGATTCGAAGGGCTGAGCGATGATCCGGCGCTCGTTCCGCTGGCTGGATGAGCGGCTCGGCGCGGCGAGCTTCGCGCGACGGTCGCTGGACAAGATCTTCCCCGACCACTGGTCGTTCATGATCGGCGAGATCGCGCTGTACGCCTTCCTGATCCTCATCCTCACCGGCGTGTTCCTCTCCTTCTTCTACGTGCCCGACGTTGCGGTGACTACCTATCGGGGGCCGTATGAGGCCCTCCGGGGACAGGAGGTCTCACGCGCCTACGATTCGGTGCTCCGCCTGTCGTTCGAGGTGCGGGCGGGGCTGGTCTTCCGGCAGATCCATCACTGGGCCGCGCTCGTCATGATCGGAGCCGTCGCCGCCCACGCCGCGCGCGTGTTCTTCACCGGAGCGTTCCGAAAGCCGCGGGACGTCAACTGGATGCTAGGCATGACGCTGCTGATCCTCACGCTCGCAATCGGCTTCGCCGGCTACTCTCTGCCCGACGATCTCCTGTCCGGCACCGGGCTTCGCATCGCATATTCGATCGCCCTTTCGATCCCGGTCATCGGGACGTGGCTGGCGTTCCTGGTCTTCGGCGGCGAATACCCGGCGCCCGACATCCTGAACCGGCTCTTCGTCATCCACATCTTCATCCTGCCAGCGCTGATCGCCGGCGTGCTGACGGTGCATCTGGCGCTGGTGTGGCACCAGAAGCACACGAACTTCCCCGGGAGGGGCCTGACGGAGTCAAGGATCTCGGGCGAGCGGCTGTGGCCCCGCTACGCGTTCAAGTCGGTCGGCCTCCTCTTCGCGCTGCTGGGGATTTTGTCGGCCCTCGGCGGGCTCGCGCAGATCAACCCGGTGTGGCTATACGGCCCCTACCGGCCGAGCGCCGTGAGCGGCGGCTCACAGCCGGACTGGTATCTGGGCTGGCTCGAGGGCGCGCTTCGCCTGTTTCCGAACTGGGAGGTGCGGCTCTTTGGCTACGAGATCCCGAACCCGTTCTTCCCCGCCGTCGCCCTGCCCGGGATCGTGTTCACCATCATGTTCCTGTGGCCGGCGATCGAACGCCGGATCACGGGTGACCGCGCGAGCCACAACCTGCTGCAGTTCCCCCGCGACGTTCCCTGGCGCACCGCGCTCGGGATGGCGGTCCTCACCTTCGTCGTGGTTCTGACGCTCGCGGGCGGCAACGACATCATCGCGGCGACCCTGAACGTCTCGGTGGAGGGCATCACCCGCTTCCTCCGGGTGGCCGTCCTCGTTCTGCCCGTTGTCGCGTTCGGGCTCACCCACCGGATCGCGACGCGACTGAGGGACCGCCGCGAGCATCCCGTCAGCGCCGCCCGGCCCCACGTCATCCGTCGAACGACGAGCGGCGGCTTCGAGACGCCCGACGATCATTGAGGCTCAATGACAACGCGTAGGCGCAGACATCTGGCTCTCACCGCGGTCGGGGCGATTCTGGCCACAGCCAGTCTGGTTACGTTCCTCTACCTGGGCGCCACCGGCCTCTACACTGCGGGCCGTCAGACCCTGGAGCCTTTCTCGGCAGGGGAGGAGCGATGTCGAGACGTGGACCCGGAATGACCGTGTGGAGCGCAACAAGACATGCCGGCCGAAGGGAATCTCAGCCGAGGTCATTCCTTTACTTGGGCTAGGCGCCTAGCCGCGGCTCTCGCGCATAAGTCCCACCACGGCGGCGGCCATAACCGTGCCGCCGGCGAGGGCGAGCCATCTTCCGTAAACCGCCCCCAACACTGCCAGACTGGCCCCGAGCGCCGTCACGAACGGCCAGAGGCTCGCTGCGTGGAAGCGTCCGATGTCCACGCCGGCCCCCTCGCCGGGGCGGCCTTCGGCGTCGTCCTCCGGCAGCCTCAATCGCCGAGCCCGAAGCAGCAGGTAGCACGCGATGAAGAGCGGGGCGAGGAACATGAACAGCAGCAGGACGGCGCCCGCGCGCTCGTGGCTCAGGAGCCAGTAGATGGTCCCTACGCCGAGGCTGAAGAAGGCCGAGAACGCGAACATCTTCGTGGCGGTCCTCACTTCCGGACCTCCTCGGCGCCCATGTCCTTGTCCCGCTGCCGCCAGTCGAAGAGCGGCCGCTCCGAGCGGATCGGCGGCAGCCATGTGAAGTTGTGCTCGGGGGGCGGGGACGTGGTGGACCACTCCAGCGTGTATCCCTCCCAGGGGTCGTCGCCGGCGGGCCGGCGCCCGCGGAACGCTTCCAAGACGTTCCACGCGAACAGCACGACGCCGATCCCCATGATGACGGTCCCGAGCGTCGCGATCTGGTTGAGCCAGGTCCAGCCCACGTCCGCCGGATAGTCGGCGATCCGGCGCTGCATCCCCCGCAGCCCGAGCAGGTGCATCCCGAAGAAGCTGAGGTTGAATCCCACGAAGACGAGGACGAACACCGCCTTGCCGGTGCGCTCGCTCAGCCGGAACCCGGTCATCTTCGGGAACCAGTAGTAGAGCCCCGCGAAGATCCCGAAGAGGCTCCCCCCGGCGAGCACGTAGTGGAAGTGCGCCACCACGAAGTAGGTGTCGTGCACCGCGAAGTCGATGGGGGGCGAGGCGACCATGACGCCGGTGATGCCCCCCAGCAGGAAGTTGAGCATGAACCCGAGGCACCAGAGCATGGGCGTGTCGAACCGGATCTGGCCACCCCACATCGTGCCGATCCAGTTGAAGAACTTGATCCCGGTGGGGACCGCTATCAGAAAGGACATCATCGAGAAGAAGGGGTTCAGTACCGCGCCCGTCGTGAACATGTGGTGCGCCCAGACCGACATCGAGAGCCCCGCGATCGCGAGCGAGGCGAACACGAAGCCGAGGTAGCCGAAGACCGGCTTGCGCGAGAACACGGGGATGATGTCGGTCACGATCCCGAAGAACGGCAGGATCATGATGTACACCTCGGGGTGGCCGAACCACCAGAACAGATGCTGGTAGAGGACGACCGAGCCCCCGCTAGCCGGATCGAAGAAGTGGCCCCCGAGATGCCGGTCGATGAACAGGAGCGAGAGTCCGGCGGTTATGGGGGGGAACGACACCAGGATCATCAGCGAGGTGATGATCATGTTCCAAACGAAGAGGGGAAGGCGCCACATCGTCATGCCCGGGGCCCGCAGCAGGAAGGCCGTAACCATGAGATTCACGGCGGTCATGACCGAGGAGGCGCTCGCGAGTAGCACGCCCATGATCCACAGGTCGACCCCCGGGCCGGGACTGCCCTGGGGACCGGAGAGCGGGTAGTAGGCCGTCCAGCCCGCAGCGGATGCTCCACCCGAGGCGAAGAAGGACAGCAGGATGGTGGCGCCCCCGGCCAGGAACAGCCAGTAGGAGAGCGCGTTCAGACGCGGGAACGCCATGTCGGGCGCGCCGATCTGCAGCGGCACGAAGTAATTAGCCAGGCCGAGGCCCATGGGCGCGATGAACAGGAAGACCATGGTCGTGCCGTGGATGGTGAACAGCTGGTTGTAGGCGTTCTTGGTCAGGACCTGCAGGCCCGGCTCGGCGAGCTCGATCCGCATCAGGAGGGCCATGAGGCCTCCGGCGAGGAAGAACAGGAACGTAGTCCCGATGTAGAGCAGGCCGATCTTCTTGTGATCGGTCGTCGTGATCCACTCGAGGATTCCTCCCGAGCGGGCCCGGAGGGGCGGGGGAGTCGGTGGCGGGCGCTCCAGCGTCACGCTCACGACGCGCCCGCCCGTTCCTCGATCCACGCGTCGAACTCCGTGGCCGGAAGCGCGTCAACCCAGAAGTTCATCTCGCCGTGGTCGACCCCGCAGAACTCCGCGCAGGCACCGCGGAACCTGCCCGGCTCCGGGATCAACAGGTCGAAGCGGTTCGGCTGGCCGGGAACGGTGTCCCGCTTGAACAGGAAATCGGGGACGTAGAAGGAATGGATGACGTCGTTGGAGGACAGGTTGATCCGAACGGTCTCTCCGGCGGGCACCACGAGCGTTGGGTATTCCGAAGGGGTGCTGACCACCGAGATGCCGCTCTCCGGGTACTCGAAGCGCCACCCCCACTGAAAGCCGGACACGTTCACGACGAGCGCCGGCTCGGACGCGACTCTGTCGACATCGCGCTCGACGCGGAAGGTGAGGACGAACAGCCCGAGAACGATGAGGATCGGCAGCGCGGTGTAAACGATCTCGAGGGGCACGTTGGCTCTCGTCTGCTTCGGAAGGGCGTCGCTCCTTCGCCGGTACCGGATCGCGGACCACAGGATGAGGCCGTACACGATCGCGCCGACGCCGATCGCGACGTAGACGAACACGCGGTAGAGGTCCGAGATGTCCTGCCCCTGGGAGCTCGCTCCCTCGGGAGCACACGCGGAGAGGCCCACCAGGCCGACGGCCGCCCACCTCCGCATCCGGCGCACGCCCCCAGTCTCCCGCCGCTTCCGGGAGGACGACAACAGGGGCCGGTGTGCGGGCGCGGCGGGGCGGGGGAGAATGACGACCATGGATGTGGACTTGGAAGTGGTCGTCACGCCGGGGCTCGGTGACAACAGCTACCTGATCGCCTCCGATGGCGAGGCTGCACTGGTGGATCCCCAGCGAGACGTCGGACGCCTGCTCTCCCTCGCGGACGCTCGAGGAGCCTCGGTCCGCTCCATCCTGGAGACGCACGTCCACAACGACTACGTGTCGGGCGCCTTCGACGCGTCGAGGGCTACCGGCGCGGAGATAGTGGCTCCCGCGGACGGTAACTACGCCTTCCCGTACCGAGGGGTGAAGGAGGGCGACGAGATCCGGGTCGGGGCACTCCGACTCGTGGCCATGGAGACGCCGGGGCATACCCCCGAGCACACCTGCTACCTGCTCTACGACGCGACCGACGTTCCGATCGGCGTCTTCACAGGCGGAAGCCTCATGGTGGGCGGCGCCGGCCGGACGGACCTGCTCGGTCCCGAGCTGACGGAGCAGCTCACCAGGTTCCAGTACCGAACGCTGCGGCGCCTCTCCGCGCTGCCCGACGGCGTCGAGGTACTCCCGACCCACGGACAGGGAAGCTTCTGTGGGACCGGCTCGGGGCCCAAGGAGCGGACGTCGACGCTGCGCGAGGAGCGCGGCCGGAACGCCGCGCTCTCGGCGCCCGACGAGGAGTCGTTCATCGGGCAGCAGCTCTCCGGGCTACTCGCCTACCCCACCTATTACTGGAACATGGCGCCGATCAACCGGGCCGGGCCCCGCCCGATGAGCGAGATCTCCGCACCCGCGGCCCTTGGTCCCGAGGAGGTCCAGAGGAGGATCGACGCCGGAGCGTGGGTCGTCGATGCCCGGAACCGGAAGGAGTTCGCCCTCGCCCACCTCCCCCGATCCATCAACATCGAGGTGGGCAACCAGTTCGCGAGCTATGTGGGATGGATAGTCACGTTCAACGATCCCCTGGTGCTCGTCCTCCCGGATCCGGAGGCCGCCCGGCTCGGCGAGGCCGCGACCCAGCTCGCCCGAATCGGGTACGAGCGCGTGGAGGGTTACCTCCGGGGCGGCATCCGCGCCTGGGAGGGGGCGGGGCTGGAGGTTCGGTCGTTCGGCACCGCCGACATCGACGACCTGTGCGCCGCGCAGGCGGGCGGGACCCCGCCACGCGTCCTGGACGTCCGTCAGGAGAAGGAGTGGGACGCGGGCCACATCCCGGGCAGCCGGCACATCTTCGTCGGCGACCTTCCCGAGCGGGTGGGTGAAGTCCCCTCTGGGGACGATGAGCTCTGGGTCGCGTGCGCGAGCGGCCAGCGCGCCTCCATCGCCGCGAGCATCCTCGACCGCGAGGGCGTCGCCGTCCGCTCGGTCGTGAGCGGCGGCGTCGCCGACTGGCTGCGCGACTGCGCCGATCCCGCATCGGCCTGACCTCTGCATCCCCTCCGGTCGGGCATCCGCTGCGGTAGCCTTTGACCGCGTGTCCTCCTCGGGAGCCTCGAACGCGCTGTTGCCCGCCTCCCGTCCCGGTTCGATCCCAGACCGGCGCGGCGCTGCCGCCATAGAGCTCTCGGGCGTCACCAGGGTCTTCGGCATGTCGCCGGCCCTGGTGCGAGTGACCCTCACGGTCGACCGGGGGGAGACGCTTCTCGTTCGGGGCCCGAACGGAGCGGGCAAGAGCACCCTCCTCCGCGTGATGGGGACCGCCCTCTCGCCCACCTACGGGGGGGGCTCCGTCCTCGGCTTCGACCTCTCGCGGGAGCGGGACGAGATCCGCCGACGCACCGAGCTCCTCGGCCATCGGACCCGCCTTTACGAGGACCTCTCGGCGCGCGAGAACCTGAGGTTCGCCTGCGTGCTCTACGGGATCGACCAAGACGGGATCGGCGCGGTTCTGGAGCGCGTCGGCCTGCTCGACGTGGCCGGCGAGCGGGTTCGCGCGTTCTCGCAGGGGATGCGCCAGCGCGTGGCCGTCGCCCGCGCGCTCATGCGCGAGCCAGAGCTGCTGTTGCTCGACGAGCCCTACGCGGGCCTGGACGCCGATGCGAAGGAAGTGGTCGACGAAGCGATCACGGCGGCGAGGGCGGACGGGCGGACCGTCGTGCTCGCCACGCACGACCCCACGAGGGGCGCGATCGCCGATCGAACCGTGCACATGGAGCAGGGCCGAATGCTGCCGGGCGAGCCGGCACGCCGCTCGGGCCGCGACCAGGTGACCGCCGGGTGAAGCTCTTTCGAGAGGTCGTCGCGGTCGCCGCGAAGGACGTCCGCATCGAGGCCCGCAGCCGGTACGCGCTCGGGGCCGTCCTTCCGTTCGCGGCCACCGTCCTGATCGCCTTCGGGCTATCGATCGGGCCGGGACGAACGCTGCTCCAGGAGACGGCTCCCGGCCTGCTCTGGCTCGCGGTGCTGTTCGCGTCCATCCTCTCGTTCCGCCGGTCGTACGAGGCCGAGGGCGAGGACGGTGCGCTCGAGGGGCTTCTCCTCGCGCCCGTCGACAAGGCCGCGGTCTTCCTCGGCAAGGCCGCGGCGGTCGCCGGCCAGCTGCTGGTGCTGGAGGTGGTCGTGGTGTTGCTCGTCTCGGCGCTCTTCGGGCTCTCTCTGGGGTCCGAGCCGGCCGTGCTGGCAGGGGCGTTCGTCCTGGGCACCATCGGGCTCGCCGGGGTGGGGAGCCTCTTCGGGGTGCTAACGGAGTCGGCCCGGGCTCGCGAGGCAGTCTTCCCGCTGCTGGTCCTTCCTCTGGCGACGCCGGTCCTGGTGGCGGCGGTGCGCGCGACTGCGCTCGCCACGGGGTCCCCCGGGGGAGGCGGGGGCTCCTGGCTGGGGCTCCTGCTCGCCTTCGACGTCGTCTTCCTATCGACGGGTACGCTGGTCTACGGCTACCTCCTGGAGGACTGATGGTCGCGGCCGAACGCTTGATGGGAAAGGTCACGGCTCGCCGTGGCGAACGGCTGCTCGGGTGGTCCGCGCTGACCGCGCTGGCCGTCAGCGCGGTCTTCTCCCTCGTGATCGCGCCCCCGGATGCCGAGCAGGGAGAGGTCCAGCGCCTCATGTACGTTCACGTGCCCGCCGCCTGGCTCGCCTACCTCGCTTTCGGCGTCGTGTTCGCGTCGAGCATCGCCTACCTGGTCACGAAGAAGACCCGTTGGGACCGGCTCGCCGTCGCTTCGGCGGAGGTTGGCGTGCTGTTCACCGCGCTCACCATCGCCCTCGGAGCGCTCTGGGGAAAGCCGGTGTGGGGGACCTGGTGGACGTGGGACCCGCGGCTGACCACGACCGCCATCCTGCTCTTGATCTACGTCGGGTACCTGGCGGTCCGGCGCCTCCCCGACAGTCCGGCGCGCCGGGCGAGATGGGGTGCGGTCGTGGGGATCGTCGGCTTCCTCGACGTGCCCATCGTCCACCTCTCGGTGCTGTGGTGGCGCTCCCTCCATCAGCTGCCGACCGTTGCGAGGCTGGGGAAGCCCACCATCGCTCCCATCATGCTGGCGGCGCTCCTGGTCGCCGTCGCGGCCTTCACGCTCGTCTACCTGTATCTGGTGGCGTTTCGGCTCCGCGTCGGCCGGCTGGAGGAGCGGGTGGTGGCCGAGGCGCTGTCGCCCCGGCTCGGGGAGCCGGTCGATCGACTGATGCAGGACGTGGACCTACCGGTGGAGGCCCCGGCCGGTGGATAACGCGGGGTACGTGATCGCGGGTTACGCGCTGACCGCGGCGGCGCTGGGGGCCTACGTCGCCGGCCTCTTCGGCCGAGCCCGCCGGGCGCGCTCCCGCGTGGCGGCGATCGCGTCCCGGCGTGCCCGCTGACGTGTCGTGACGCGCGGCCGGATCTTCCTCGTCCTCGGCCTCGTCCTCGCGAGCCTCGGCTGGGTCGCCGCGAAGGGCCTGACCGGCAATCTCGTCTACTTTGCCACCCCGACGGAGCTGCTCGGGAAGGGCGGCGACGCGGTGGGGGAGCGCGTCCGCCTAGGCGGATTCGTCCT
>JACDCJ010000074.1 GCA_013817655.1 Actinosomnolentus pattersoniae (SeqCode) | reverse complement strand
ATAGCCGTTCCGCCCGGCGATGGAGGGTGGCTCCCCGGGAGGTACGTCCCCGGTCAGGGTCATCCGGTACTCCGAGCTCACGTCACCGGAAGGCTTTATCGTCACGTTGTATGTGATCGCCTGCTCCAGGTAGTAGTCGACCTTTCCCCCGTTGCGCTTGTTGTGCGCCAGGAAAAGGTAGTCGCCGGTCCCGGCCTCCAGTTCCCCGTCCCAGTTCAGCTTGCGGATCAGCGCCTGCTGCTCCGGGTTCCGCGACCAGATCTGGATGTGCTTCTCCCGTAGGCCCTCTCCCAGCTTCTGCACCTTCTTGACGAGGGGGCGCGGGTCGCTGAGCTTCGGCCAGGCCTTGGCGATCAGCTCTCCCGGAAAGATGGGCTGCAGCGCCTTCTCCAGGCGGTACTGGCCGTTCGTTATCACGTCCACCACGTTCTCGCCGGTGATGTCCTCGGGGTATGAGCGCACCTGGATGCGGTTGTTCTCCCCGAGCGCATAGGCGATGGCGGTGGGGTCGAGCGCGATCACGCCGTCGATGTGCTCGCCGGTCGCCTTCTCCACCATCGCCGCCCACGTCAAGGCGACGACGGGGAAGTTGGGCGAGTAGTTCGCGCCGTTCGCGAGCCTGGGGTTGACGTGCAGGTTGTTCAGGTACCAGGCGACCGCCGGCGGGAAGGGCACGCCTCGAATGCCGAAGTCCTCGTCGTCTATGGCGTGGATGGGTCCCGACTGGTCCAGCGTCACCTTCCCCTCGACGATCTTGATGATCGCGTAGGCAAGGACGGCGCCCCCGGTCGCCCGCTGGTCGGCGGGATTCTGCAGGGCGACGTAGTACGTCTTGGGTTCCCCGCTTCCGAGAAAGCTCGGGAGAAGGGTGAGCCCCGACATGGCGTCCCGTGCGGCCTTCAGTGTCTCGGTGGACTCCGCCAGCGCCCGCTCCTTCGCGTCCGCCACCCTCGGCGGGAAGGGTACGTCCGGCATGGCCTTGATCGCCCGGTCGGCGGCCTCCAGGTGGGAGATGGCCTCCTGGAGGCGCGGCGCGAGGCTGCGGACGAGCTCGACGTTCACGACCCCGTCCTGCAGTAGCGGCGTCGGCTCGGACCTGTTCTCGAGGGCCTTGAGGTCACCCTGGACCGAGGCCTGGTCCCCAAGCAGTTCCACCACCATGTCCCGGACGATCGTGGCCGCGATCGCCCACTCGCCCGCGGCCGCTGCCTGCTGGCGGATGATGTCCATCGGTCGCCCCAGCCCGGGGAGCCGGCCGACGAGCTCGTACGTGAACCGCGCGTTCTCGATGTCGGTCTGCGCCTGCTCGGCGAGCTGCGTCGCCTCGGCGAGCGGGTCGCCGGCGGGCAGCTTCCCGCGAGAGAGAGAGCTCCGGGCCTTGTTGAGGTGACCGGCGATGTCCTCCAGCGGGGAGGCGATCCTGTAGGCCTGGTAGTAGGCGTCAGCGAGGACGGCTCCCGCTCCCAGGATGATGAAACCGACGACAAGAAGCGTGATCTTCAGCCCGCGGTGGCGCCGGGGGCGGCGGCGGGACCCGCTGCGCCGCCGCCGGCCGCTGGATCCGTGGCGCGACGAGGAGCGGCTTCGGCGGCTCGACCCGATCGAGGACGACCTTGACCTGCTGGAGGACCTGGACCGGGACGAGGATCGGGGCCGGGACGAGGACCCGGACCCCGACCGGGAGGAACCGGAGGAGCGAGACCGGCGGCTGGACCCGGCCACGGGCTCATCCGACACTTCGACCGGCTCCTCGCGTTCTGGCTCCAGCGTTCGGGCACGAGCCGTCGCGGCCGCCCGCTCCCAGGCCTCGGCCGTCTCCGGCCGCCAGTCCTCCTGCTGCGACTCCTCGGCATCGGACCCGGTGGCTTCGTCCGGTGAGACGTTCTCGCGAGGCGGATCGAACGGAGGAGGCCGGCGAGTCTGCGACATGGGATCGCTCAGTCTACCAACGTTGACCTGCGAAAACGGTCAATATCCGGCGAGCGAAGGTCCGTCGCGAGCACCGTCAGCGCTTGACGAGCGGGGCGTAGGCGAGGAGCACGCGCTTGTCGCCAACGTCCTCGAAGGCGATAGTGGCCTCGGCGCGATCCCCTCCGCCCGTGACGGCGATCACCACCCCTTCTCCCCACTTGTCATGGACGACGGTGTCGCCCTCCACGACGGCCGGCCGCTCCCTGGGCGGCCCTCCGAACGGCGACGCCGGCCCGGGCCCCTGGCCCTCCGAGGTCCGGACGAGGGACACGGGGATCTCGCCAAGGAACCGGGAAGGCGGGTTGTAGTTCGAGCCGCCGAACAGCGAGCGGCTCCATGCATGGGTGAGGTACAGGCGTTGGCGAGCCCGGGTGATGCCCACGTAGGCGAGCCGGCGCTCCTCCTCGAGTTCGGAGGAGTCACCCATGGACCGGTAGTGGGGAAAGACGCCGTCCTCCATCCCGACCATGAACACGACCTCGAACTCCAGGCCCTTCGCGTTGTGCAGGGTCATGAGTGTGACGGTCGCCTCCTCCTCGTCGTACTCGTCCTGCTCGCTCACCAGGGCGACCTGCTCGAGGAAGTCGGCGAGGGTCCCCCCCGGATTGCGGGCCTCGAACTCCGCCGCAACCCCCACGAGCTCCTTGAGGTTCTCCACGCGGCCCATCGACTCGACGGTCCGCTCCTCTTCCAGCTCCATGAGGTATCCCGACTCCGTGAAGGCAGCCTCCACGAGTCGCGCGGGGCGGGCGTTGTCCGCGGCAACCCCGTTGAGCCGGTCGATCACGTCGACGAAGCTCCGGACGGCGCCCTTCGCCCGCTGGGCGAGCGTCGAGACCTCCTCCACGCGGCGGGCGGCCTCGAGGAACGGGATGTCCTCGGACACCGCGAAGCCCTCGAGAGCCGCCACGGTGGCCTCGCCGATCCCTCGCTTCGGGGTGTTGATCACTCGCCGGATGCTTACCAGGTCTCCGGGATTGACGATCGCACGCAGGTAGGCGAAGACGTCCTTGATCTCACGCCTCTGGTAGAAGCGAACGCCGCCAACCACTCGGTACGGCATCCCAGCCCGCATGAAGATGTCCTCGAGGACGCGGGACTGCGCGTTCGTGCGGTAGAAGACGGCGACGTCGCCGTACCGGTGGCCCTCCTCGTCCACTAGACGCTGCACCTCGCTGACCACGAACCACGCTTCATCGTGCTCGTTGTCCGCCCGGTGGCGCACGACAAGCTCCCCGGCGTCGGACTCGGCCCAAAGTGATTTCGGCTTGCGCTGGACGTTGTGCTCGATGAGGGCGTTCGCCACGTCGAGGATGCTCCGGGTCGAACGGTAGTTCTGCTCCATCACGAAGATCGCCGCATCCGGGTAGTCGTGCTCGAAGTCCAGGAGGTTCTTGATGGTCGCTCCGCGCCAGGAGTACACCCCCTGGTCCGCGTCCCCTACCACGCAGAGGTTCCGGTGCTTGGCTGAGAGCATGTTGACCAGGTGGTACTGCGCCCGGTTCGTGTCCTGGTACTCGTCGATGAGGATGTAGCGGAAGCGCTCCTGGTAGTGCTCGAGGACCTCCGGATGCTCGCGGAAGAGCCGGACCGTCTCCATGATGATGTCGTCGAAGTCGAGCGCGCCGGCGCCTCGCAGCCGCCTCTGGTACTGCGAGTAGACCTCGGCGACCGTCTGCTCGTAGGGGGTGGAGGCCTGGCGCCCGAAGTCTCCCGGCCAGAGGAGGTTGTCCTTCGCGCGCCCGATCACGGCCGCGACCTGGCGGGGTGGATACCGCTTGGGGTCGACGTTCATCTGCTTGAGGACCAGGGAGATGACCCGCTCCGTGTCCCCCTCGTCGTAGATGGAGAACCGGCTGGGGATGCCCAGGTGCTCGTGCTCGCGGCGAAGGATGCGTGCGCACGCCGAGTGGAACGTGAGGATCCACATCCCCTTGGCGATCCGGGTGCCGAGGAGGCCCTCGACCCGGTCGACCATCTCCTGGGCCGCCTTGTTGGTGAAGGTGATCGCGAGGATCTCGTACGGGCTGACGCCGTGCTCCCGGATGAGGTAGGCGATCCGGTGCGTCAGCGCCCGCGTCTTCCCGGACCCGGCTCCGGCCACGATGAGGACCGGGCCCTCCGTGTGCAGCACCGCCTCCGCCTGGACCGGATTCAGCCCCACGAGGAGAGGAGAGGTGGTCGCCTCGGAGGATGCCATCCATGAAATTCTAGGAGACCCGGCCACTCCTCCCGGCGCCGTGGAAAAGAGAGGGGCCCCGAAGGGCCCCCATGTGGTCCCGCGCGGCCTGGTCCGTCACTGCTGGCCGTAGCGGTACTGCGTGAACTGCTGGTCCATCCGCCTGTCCTGGCCACGCGTGAACTCGTACATGCACGAGTCGTACGTGTAGTCCATGAAGTTGTGGATCGGGTCGTCGCCCGGGCTCGCGCAGGTGTCGCGCCCCACGGGGCACTGGAAGGCGGGTGAGGATTCGGCCGGCGTATCCGCGACGAGGTCGCCGCTCTGGCTGCAGCCGCCCTGGAACGTGTGGTACAGGCCCATCCAGTGGCCGATCTCGTGCGTGGCGGTGTCGCCCTCGTCGTAGTTCGGGGTACCTCCGCCGGGCACCGAGCTGTACAGGATCACCACGCCGTCGTCAATCGGATCCTGGTCGTAGTTGGACGGGAACGTGGCCCAGCCCAGGAGCCCCCCGCCCAGGTTGGCCGAGTAGATGTTGAGGTCGTCGGCCGTGCCCTCGCGGAGCGCCGCCTTGGCCTGCGCCTCGGCACCCGACCCGGGGGTCATGTTGTACCAGGTGGCGTTGGTGGTTCGCGTCGTTTCCACCAGCCGGAACTTCCACCGGGTCGGGGCGAACGCGGCGTTCATGACGTCGATCTGGTCAACGACCATCGACTGCGGGATGTCGCCGTTGCTCAGCCCGGGGCCCTTGTTGATGACGTGGAAGTACACGCTGATGGTTCCGCCCTTGACGGCCGGCACCTGGGGCGCGACCTGACCCGACGCGATCCTCGCCAGCTCCTGCCGGTAGGCGGCATCGACGTTCGGCTCGGCGATGGTGGCTCCGGGCTTGGCCCGGAGCATCGAGGCCGGCTCGCCCGCGGGTGCGTCCCGGCAGAGCCGTCCGTCACGCCCGGCAACGGGCGCGGCCACGGCGGCGGTCGTTCCCGATGTGGCCAATGCCAGCCCGAGCGCGCAGACGCTCAGCGCCCGGCGCCGCCACCGCGCATGGGTCTTCACTTCAGTGTCCAACAAGTTTCCCCCCTCAGGGTCAGCGGATAACTGGCGGAGCATAGCCCGGGACACCGTCCTCGGGCAACGAGCGCTACTCCCACTCGATGGTGCCGGGGGGCTTGCTGGTGATGTCGTACGTCACCCGGTTGACGCCCAGGACCTCGGCCACGATGCGCGATGAGATGCGCTCGAGGACCCCGTAGGGAAGCCGGGCCCAGTCGGCAGTCATGGCGTCCTCGCTGGTGACGGCCCGGACCACGACGGGGTGCTCGTAGGTTCGTCCGTCGCCCATCACGCCGACGCTCTGGACGCCGCCCAGGAGCACCGCGAACGCCTGCCAGAGGTCGCTCACAAGGCCGGCGCGCCGAACCTCCTCCTGAACCACGCGGTCGGCGGCCCGGACGGCCTCGAGGCGCTCCGCCGTGACCTCGCCCACGATCCGCACGGCCAGGCCAGGTCCGGGGAACGGCTGGCGCCGCACGATCTCCTCGGGAAGCCCGAGCTCCTCCCCCACCTTTCGAACCTCGTCCTTGAACAGATCGCGGAGCGGCTCGACAAGCTCGAATTCCATGTCCTCGGGGAGGCCGCCCACGTTGTGGTGGCTCTTGATCCGGGCCGCCGTCCGCGAGCCCGACTCGATCACGTCGGGGTAAAGGGTCCCCTGCACCAGGAAGCGGGCCTCCCTCCCCTCCGTACGGGCGATCTCCTCGAAGACCCTGATGAATTGCTCCCCGATGATCCGCCGCTTCTGCTCCGGGTCGGTCACGCCCGCGAGCTTCGACAGGAAGAGCTCCTCCCGCCGCGCGTGGACGAGCGGGACCTGGAAGTGCTCGCCGAAGGTCGCCACCACCTGCTCCGCCTCCCCGATCCGGAGAAGGCCAGTGTCGACGAAGACGCACGTGAGGTTCTTTCCGACCGCCCGGTGGACCAGGAGCGCCGCCACCGAGGAGTCGACGCCGCCGGACAGTGCGCAAAGGATCTGGGCATCGCCCACCTGCAGCCTGATCCGCTCGGTCGCCCGTTCGATCACGTTCGCGGGCGTCCACTCGGGCAGGAGGTCGCACGCGTCATACAGGAAGCGCTTCAGCACGTCGATTCCCCGCGGCGTGTGCGCGACCTCAGGGTGGAACTGCACGCCGAAGAGGCCACGCTGGGGATCCTCCATCGAGGCCACCGGCGAAAGGTCCGTGCTGCCCGTCACGACGAAGCCGGGCGGCGGCGCCGTGATGGTGTCGCCGTGACTCATCCACACCGTGCCCTCCGGCGGCAGGTCGCCGAGGAGCACCCCCGGCTCGGTGATCGAGAAGCCGGTCCTTCCGTATTCCCTCGCCCCCGTCGGCTCCACCCGGCCGCCGAGAGAGCGCGCCATGAGCTGCTGGCCGTAGCAGATGCCCAGTACGGGCACCCCCAGGTCGAACAGCCGCTCGTCCACGTCCGGAGCGCCCGGCTCGTACACGGAGGCGGGACCTCCCGAGAGGATCAAACCCGCCGGGCGGCGGGCCGCGAGATCCGCGACCGGGCTGTCGAAGGGGACGATCTCGGAGTACACGTGGCACTCGCGCACGCGGCGGGCGATCAGTTGCGCGTACTGCGCCCCGAAGTCGAGAACGAGGACGGGGCGCGGATCGGCCACGGGGCTCCTCAGTTGGCTCCCACCCGCTGGGCCTGCTGAAGTGACTTCCCCTCGGTCTTGATCGCCGGCGCAACGATGACCTCGGCCTTCTGGAACTCGCGGACCGTGGCGTACCCGGTGGTCGCCATCGACATCTTGAGGGCGCCAAAGAGGTTCAGCGTCCCGTCGTTCTCGTACGCCGGACCCAGCAGGATCTCGCGAAGGGAGCCGATCTGCTTCGTCGCGACGCGGGTACCTCGCGGCAGGTCGGGGTGGAACGTCGCCATCCCCCAGTGATAGCCCTGGCCTGGCGCCTCGTACGCCTTCGCGAGCGGCGAGCCGATCATCACGGCGTCCGCGCCACAGGCCACTGCCTTCGCCACGTCGCCGCCCGCACGCATGCCTCCATCGGCGATGACGTGCACGTATCGGCCGGTCTCCCGCAGGTGCTCCATCCTGGCCCCGGCCGCGTCTGCGATGGCCGTCGCCTGGGGCACCCCCACGCCGATCACTCCGCGCGTCGTGCACGCCGCGCCTGGGCCCACCCCGACCAGAACTCCGACCGCGCCCGTGCGCATGAGGTGCAGGGCGGTCTGGTAGGAGGCGCAGCCGCCGACGATCACGGGAAGGTCGAACGTGGCGATGAACTGCTTCAGGTTGAGCGGCTCGCTGCGCGTGGACACGTGCTCTGCGGAGACCACGGTGCCCTGGATGACCAGGACGTCCAGCTCCGCCTCGAGTGTGAGCTTCGCGTAGTGGGCAACGCGCTGGGGCGTGAGGGAGGCCGCGGCGACCACGCCCCCCTCCTTCACCTCCCGGATCCTTTGAACGATGAGCTCCTCCTTGATGGGCTCGCGGTAGAGCTCCTGCATCCGGGATGTGGCCTTCTCGTCGGGCAGCGAGGCGATCTCGTCAAGGGCTGGCTGGGGGTCCTCGTAGCGCGTCTGGAGCCCCTCGAGGTTCAGGACGGCGAGGCCGCCCAACCGCCCGATCTCGATCGCGGTCGCCGGAGAGACGACACCGTCCATGGCCGAGGCCATGAGCGGCAGGTCGAACGTCCAGGCGTCGATCTCCCAGGAGATGTCCACGTCGTCGGGGTCACGCGTCCGCCGCGACGGGACGATGGCCACCTCGTCGAAGCCGTAGGCCCGGCGGCCCGTCTTGCCGATCCCGATCTCTATCTCCATGCCTCAGCCCCTCCGCCCGTCCCTTTCCCGGCCCGAAACGCCGAACGCCCGCCCGGGGAAGGGCAGGCGTTCGAGTCTTCCATGTCGAAACGTTACCAGCAGGCAAGCCGGGAATCGAGGGTCCTTTAGGAGATGCCGTCGACCAAGAGCGTATTGCACGCGGCGAAATCGGAAACGGCCCACCCGCCCTCGCCCTTCTCAAGCCTCACGATCGCCCTGCGCTCGCCAAGAACGTCGATCACCCGCACCTCATACCAGCCGTCCGAATAGTCGACGGTGAAGAGCTTCGCGGATGGGACGGGCCACTTCTGCACGAACTCTTGGACGGCGAGACTCGCCGAGGGGTGCGGATACGATCCGTACGGAAGCAAGATGCCGATCTGGTCAAGGGGCGGGCATGAGAGAGAGGCGACCGGATCGCCAAGATCCGGTTGAGGTGGTGGAGTCTGGGAGTCCTTGG
>JACDCJ010000212.1 GCA_013817655.1 Actinosomnolentus pattersoniae (SeqCode) | reverse complement strand
GGTCTCGCCGTCGGCGTGCTCGGCGAGGACTCCCGCTCCGTTGCCAGATGCGACGCCGGTGACGCCGTTGCCGTTCGAGGCGCTCTCCCCGTGGACACCGCTGCCCGTGGACCCTCCCGACGAGGTCCCCCTCACGCCGTCTCCGCCGCCGACGTTGTTCCCCGACACCCCGGCGTTCGTCGCGCTGTCGGCATCGCCCTCCACCCCCGGGCCCGCACCCTCGTTGCTCCCCCACACCCCGGGCTTCGTGGCGCTGTCCGTCGTGCCGGTCACGCCGTAGCCACCTGCCGTGTTCTCTCCAAGGACACCACTGGAGGCCGGATCCCCAGCGGTGCCCCTCACGCCGTCGCCCGACCCGATGTTCTCCCCAAGCACGCCGCTCGACGTGGCCGACGAGGTACTCCCGCGGACCCCGGGCCCGCTCCCAGTGTGCTCACCGAGGACGCCGGTTCCGGACGTAGACGACGTCGTGCCGTGGACGCCGTTCCCGAAGGTGGACGTCCCCTTCACGCCGACACCACCGCTCGCCACACTGCCGTCCTGACCCCATACGGCGATGCGGCCGACAGCCTGCGCATAGCCAACGAAGGCGTTCTGCGCCGAGCTGCTGATCTGGGTTGTGCCGTTCGCGATGTTGTCTTGCCCGAGCTTGACCGGATCGCCGTCGTCCGCCCGGGCCGAAGGGGTTCGTCCGAGTCCCCTCGCAACGAGCAAGGCGAGTCCCGCCGTAGCCGCCCCGAGGAAGCGCCGTCGAGAGGGATTTTCGCCGGGTTGCCGCTTGATCGTCGCGTCGCTCTTCATATGAAGTGCCCCTTTCGTCCAGACCGGATCTCCCAGCTTTCGCTATCGGCGGTCTCATAAGCGGCCTTGAGGAAATCATCACGGTGGTCCCCCGACCTTAGAACGCTTCGGCCCAGCCCCCGATTTGACACGGGCGGGGGGATCCGGTATCGTTCATTTCGGAAGCCGCTGGAACCTTCGGGTTCTGGCGGTTTCCATTTGTACGGCCCTCCGCAGGGCCTTCCACGCTCAGGTGTTCAACTTTCCGCCGCCAGAACGCCATCTCCGCTTAGACTTCGAACGCAAGACTGTTCGAATCCGTCCGAGGGCGTCAACGTCGACGACTCAGGGAGGATCGATGCGCGTTGCGGTGATCAGCCTCCACGCCTCCCCCCTCTTGCAGCCCGGCGAGGGCGATTCAGGAGGGATGGGGGTATTCATCCGTTCGGTTTGGCGATGCCTCGCCTCGCATGGAGTCGCCGCGGACGTGTTCACGAGATGGAACCACCCTGGCTCTCCCACGATCGTCAGCCTCGCGCCGGGGGTGCGACTCATCCCCCTTCCCGCAGGGCCGAAACGGCCGATCGAGAAGGAGGACCTGCTGGCCCTGGTCCCCGAGTTCACGGATCGGTTGCTCGAAAGCACGCGAACCGATGGCAGGCGCGGCTCGGCTCCCTACTCCCTGGTCCATGGTCACTATTGGCTCTCGGGACTGGCCGGGGCGCGGGCCGCGGCTGAGTGGGATGTACCGCTGGTTGCGTCGTTCCATACGTTGGCGCGAGTCAAGAACGCTGCCCTCGCTCCGGAGGATCGCGCGGAGCCGGTCGTCCGGGTTCGCGGGGAGGACGAGGTAGTGGAAGCCGCCGATCGCGTGGTGGTTCCTTCCGTCGAGGAACGGGCGAACCTCGTTGGACTCTACCGGGCCGATCCGGAGAGGGTCGCGATCGTCCCGCCGGGCATCGACTCGAGGATCTTCCGGAGGCGACCGGGACCTCGCCTGCGACGAGCCCATGGCCGGATGTTCCTCTTCGTCGGACGTCTGCTGCGTTCGAAAGGGGTCGATGTCGCGGTCCGCGCCTTCGAAGAAGCCACTCGTCGGTCGCCGGACGGCCTGGCCGACGCCCGGCTCTTCGTGGTGGGCGGGGACTCGGCCAACGCCTCATCGGCTCGTGCCTGGCTGACCGCTAACAGTTCCATCGGCTCTCGCGTCGTGTTGCTCCCGGCTCAACCACACGAGCGGCTCGTCCGCCTGTACCAACGGGCCACTGCGGTGCTGATGCCTTCTCGGTCGGAGTCGTTCGGCCTTGTTGCCCTCGAGGCACAGGCGTGCGGCACCCCCGTCATCGCGGCAGCCGTCGGTGGCCTGAGATCGGTGGTCCGGAACGGCAGGACGGGTTTTCTGATCGAGGGCCACGATCCATCGGCTTATGCGGACCGCATGCTTTGGCTCGCTTCAAACTCGGATGCTTGTCGGCGACTCTCCCTGGCCGCGATGGCGCACGCGAGGGGGTTCTCGTGGCAGACGACGGCGATTCGCCTCCTCGGCGTTTACCGCGATGTGATCGCCGAGGTCCGAGCTCGACCCGCCGGCGCGGTTCGTCAGTGAGGTATCGATTCGTCGTCGCCGGTTCCTCGGCTGCTACCGTTTCCCGATGGGCGCGCCGGTAGCTCAGCCAGGATAGAGCGGCTGCCTTCTAAGCAGCGGGTCGCAGGTTCGAATCCTGCCCGGCGCACCAAAGGAATGCGTCCGGTTATCGCC
>JACDCJ010000073.1 GCA_013817655.1 Actinosomnolentus pattersoniae (SeqCode) | reverse complement strand
GGGCACGGAGCCGAGTCCCCCACGGCTGCCCCGTGAGTCCTTCCTGACGAAGCTCCGGGCCGATGTGCCTCGTTACGTCTTTCCGGTACTCGGTCCCGTCGCGGCAATCGGCGGCGCCTGGCTCGCGCTGGAGCGGGGGCGAGAGGCCGCCCGCCGCCCGGCGCTGATCCTGCTTCTGGTGTGGACGGCCACGGGAGCCGCCGCGACCGGGATCCTCCTCGTGGGCGGGTCCGTTCCCGCCCATCGCTTCCTCGCCTTTGCGATGGGGCTCCCGATCCTCTTCGCCGCCGGGCTCGTTGCGACGGCGAGCCTCCTGATGGCACGCGCGGGCCGGGCTCGGGCCGTCGCCGCCGTCCTGGTGCTGGCGCTCGGCGTTGGGGGCGGCGCGACCATCGCGTACCGAGCCTGGTACCGGTCGCATCCATGGATGCCGCGCGAGCAGCTGGCTCAGGCCGCGGAGGCCGGCTCGTATCTCCGCGAGACGCCGGGTGCAGCCCCCATCGTGTTCCTGGTCGACCTCGGGGGCCACTCGCCGCTCTCCTCGACCTCCCTGAGCTTTCACGTCATCCGCGCCGGCCTACCGCCGGAGATGATCTCCCGGACGCTCGTCTATCTCGGCGAGCCCGAGGCATTCCTCGCCGGCAGGCCGACCATCCTCACCGAGCCGGCCAGCTATCGCCGGGCGTCCCTTCGCCACTGGCCTTCGGTCGAAGCCGTCCTGGATCGCAACCCGATCGCCCTGATGATGCCCGCGTTCAACCGGAACTTCGACGCGGCCGTTCGCGAGCACCCGGAGTGGCTGGTCTCGCCGAACATCGCAGTGGTGCGGGGCCCGCCGCCGCGTCGCCCCCCGGCCACTGCTCCGGCCCCGCCGGCCCCACTCTCGCCGTTCGGGCTCGCCGCTCTCACGATCGGCATCCTCCTTCTCCTGGCGGTCGCTGGCGGAGGGTGGGCCGGGGCGCTCGTCCCGGCAGACGGGCTGACCAGGGCTGCCACCGCCCCCGCCTTCGGCATCGCGTTCCTGGCCGGGGCCTCGGTCCTCGCCGGCCGGGTCGGGATGGTACCCACGACGGCGAGCTCGGCCATGGTCGTGGCGGTCGTGACCATGGCCGGTTGGCTGCTCTTCGCTATGGGGGGGATCCCGGGGCTCAGACTGAGAGGATCTGGCCGGGGGGAACGCGCGGGGAGTCCGCGCGGACGCCGGCCGGCACGATAGCCCCCTCGGCGAGCACCGCCCCCGTCACCTCGGCCTTCCTGCCCACCCGTACGTTCGGACCGAGGATCGATCCGCGGACCCGGGCACCTTCCTCCACGGTGGACCCCCGGAGGAGGATGGAATCCTCGACCTCGGCCTCGTCTCCGATGCGGGCATCGGGTGATACGACGACCCATCGGCCGAGGTGGGCCCGGAGGGACACCTCGGCGGTTTCCGCCAGGAAGGGAGCAGGGTAATCGAGTCCCCCGACGCGCCCCTCCAGCACGTCGAACGTCGCCTGCAGGTACTTCTCGGGCGTCCCCAGGTCCATCCAGTAGGCCCGGGCGACGTGCCCGAACACCGGGCAGCCGGCCGCGATCATCGCCGGGAAGGTCTCGCGCTCGATCGACACGGGTCCGTCGAGCGAAACATCGTCCAGGGCGCCCGGCTCCAGGACGTACGTGCCGGCGTTCACCAACCCCCGCACCGGCTCGGCCGGCTTCTCTCGGAACTCCCGGACCCGTCCCGAGTCGTCCAGCGAGACCAGCCCGAAGGCCCGTGCATCCTCGACGGGAACAAGGGTGATGGTTGCCGTTGCGCCGCTCTCCCGGTGCCGGGCGAGGAGCTCCGTCAGGTCGAGGTCCGTCAGGATGTCCCCGTTCAGCGCCAGGAACGTCTCCGTCAACCCTCTTGCGGCGTTCGCGATGGCGCCACCGGTGCCGAGCGGTGTGGCCTCGGTGATCCAGGTGACGGCCGGGTCCCCTCGGCGCTCGCGGACGAACGGAACGAAGGCGGCCTCGAGGTAGGGCGAGGAGAGGATGACCTCGCGGACGCCGTGCCGCGACAGGTGGTCCAGGACGTGGTGCAGGAACGCCCGGTCGACGAGCGGGAGGAGCGGCTTGGGGATGGTCTCGGTGAGCGGGCGCAGCCGCGTTCCCTCTCCGCCCACAAGGACAACGGCCTTCATCGGCCCGGCTCCCTCGCCCCGGGCGTCACGACGAGGCACCACATCACCGCTCGCCGCGACGCCGAGCCACGAGCTCCGCCCGAGCCCGAAGGGCGAGCCAGACGAACGGACGCAGGGCGACCCGCCATCCGGATGAGCGGAACTTCACGAAGTATCGGTAGATGCTCTTCGAGTGCTCGACTGTCATGTCCTTCTTCCCGGCGGTGGAGATGCCTCCGACGTGAAGGACCTCGAGTTCGGGCGAGAACCGGACCTCCCAGCCCCGCTGCCGGAGCCGCGTGCACAGATCGACGTCCTCGACATAGAGGAAATAGCCCTCGTCGAAGAACCCCACCTCTTCGAGCGCGGCTCGCCGCAGCAGACAGCAGGACCCGGAAACCCACTCCACCTCTCGTTCGGACCGCCGGTCCCAGCCGGCGAGGGTGTAGGCGCGGGAGAACCGGTTGTCGGGCGCGAACGGGTGCACGAAGGCGTGGCCGAGCGCCATCCCCAGCGTCGGAACACGCCGGGCGGACGGATACACGGAGCCTTCCGGATCCTTCACGACGGGCCCGATGACGGCCGCCCGGGGATGATCGCGGGCCACCTTCAGGAACCCCCCCAGAGTCCCCGAGAGGATCTCCGCGTCGGGGTTCAACAGGAGCACGAACGGGGCCGAGGTCGCTCGCATGCCCTGGTTGGCCGCCGCGGCGAAGCCGCGGTTGGACCGGTTGCTGATGAGCCGCACTCCGGGATGGGCCGCCACCGCAAGGTCCGCGCTCCCGTCGCGGGAATCGTTGTCGACGACGACGATCTCGAGCCTGGCGTCTCCGGCCGCCTCGAAGGTCGACCGGACGCAACGGGTCAGGTAGTCGCCGGTGTTGAAGTTCACCACAACGACGGCAAGGTCGGGTGCCTCGCTCACGTGTGCGGCGTGCGCGAGACCAGCAGGATGCCGCTCACAATCAGCGCCACGCCGCTCCACCGCATGAGCGGCACCTGGTCCTTCAGCACGAGCCTGTCGAACAGCAGGATGAGCACGTAGGTGAGCGAGGCGAAGGGATAGGCGAAGGACAGCGACGTACGTGACAGCACGATGATCCAGATCGCGGCGGAGAGCCCGAACATGCCCAGGCCGATCCAAACCGACACGTTCGAGGCCACTCTCCGGACGGTCTCGCCCGGCCGGCTGAGCGACAGGGGAATCGCTCCCTCCCGGGAGACCTGGTTCATCCCGTGCTTCAGCGTTAGCTGGGCGAGGGCGGCCAGGAGAACCGACACCAGGATCAGCAGCAGCAGCATTCGTCGTCCTTTCCCTCTTTCCTCGGGCGCGGTGGGTGGCTCGTAGAAGGGATCCCATTCGCTCTCGTGCGGGCGGTGCCGGGTAATCGGGGGCTCGTCGTGGCCTCTCCCGGCGGCCTCCCGCATGGCCCAGGCCAGACCGCCGTCGTCGTTGAAGACGACGTCGCGCTCCCCCGCCTGCTCCGCCAGCCCGCCCACATCCGCAACGATGGCGGGCGTACCGAGCGCCTGTGCGCGCGCGAGGACTCCGGAGGACCATGAGCGCCGGTAGGGAAGGACGACGCGGTCGGCTGCGGCCACCCACCGGTCGAACTGTTCGTCTTCGACGTACTCCTCCACGAACGTGACGCCCCGAACCCGGGCACACCGCTCCCGCAGCTCCCGTGCGTAGGTCTCGTTCTCGGGCGTCCGCTCGCGTACGGAGCCGACGACGTACAGCGATGCGCCCTCGCCGTCCCCGGTGGGTAGGCGGGCGGGGCCGACTCCGTCCATAGCCGCAAACGCGTCCACCGCGCGATCGAAGCCCTTCGAAGATTGCAGGAAACCTGGGCACACGAAGATCCGTTCGCGTGCGGGAAGGCCAAGTGCGCGACGCGCGTCCTCGCGCGAGGGTCGAACGGACGGAGATAGAGCGTGCGGAACGACCCGCCCTCGGACCCGAACGCCGTAATCGCGCTCGAGCGCCCGCCATTCCGCCTCGGTGTGGAAGCTCACGCGACGGCATGAGCGAAAAGCGAGGCCGAGTATCAGATAGTCGGGTCGCCGGCGGACCGGTGGATCGGCCTCGTGGACTATCAACTCGAGCTGCCGGCGCCGAAGCGTCAGCAGGAGCAGCGCGAGCGATGTCCAGATCTTCGATACGGGCGCGCGTGGCCGGTAGTAGAGCGCCGGCTGGAAGTGGACGGCGATACGGTCGAAGCGGCCCCCGATACGAGCCGCGCGTACGAAGGCGCCCCCTCCGAGGAACGGGGCCCGATTTTCACCGGCACCGTCCGGCGGCGACAGGACCGTGACGTCGTGACCTTCGGATCGAAGGTCTTCCACCTGGTCGCGCGCGTAGGCGCCGATCCCGCATCGGCGGGGCGGATAGGGCGCGACCACGAGGACCCTCATTGGCAGCGCCCGCCCGTCACAGCGGTTCGGCGCGGAACTCCACCGGGATCCACACGGCCCCCGGATTCTCCGCGCCGAGCTTGACATCGAACCAGTACCGCTGCTCGTGCACGTGATAGACGCGACTCGCATCGCGCGCGTGAACGCCGACAGTGACGTAGTAGCGCCCGCCCACGAACGGCAGCGACTTCAATGTGAACTGCACCCGGTGCTTGCCCTCGAAAACGGGAAAGCGCGAGCCACGCCAGTCGTTGTTCGTGCCGAAGACGAAGTCGTTCTGCTGGTCGTGCAGGGCGAAGGAGATGATGGGGTCGGACACCGGCGTGTTCGCCTTCAGGTCGATCTGTATGACAACGGCTTCCCCCGGGCGGAAGTGCTCGCGGGATGCGCCGTCGGCCCCGAAAATCTCCACGTTCACGATCTCGATCTCCTTCGTCCCCTGGTCCCATCCATACGCGAGGTCCTTCTTCATCATCAGCAACCGAAAGTCCCGGACCACCTCGCCGGGGTCGCCCTGCGCTTGGACGGTGCCGCGATTCAGGAGAACTGCTCGGTCGCAGACCTGCAGCACCTGGTGGACCGCGTGCGTCACGAACACGATGGTGCGCCCTTCCCGCTGGAACGCCCGCACCTTGTCCAGGCACTTTCGCTGGAAGCCCTCGTCGCCGACCGCGAGGACCTCGTCCACCAGCAGGATGGCGGGATCCACGTGGACGGCCACCGCGAAGCCGAGCCGCACGTACATCCCCGAGGAGTAGAACTTCACCTGGCTGTCGATGAACTCCTCGAGCTCGGCGAACCCGACGATGTCGTCGAACAGCCGGTCCGTCTGCTGACGGGAAAGGCCGAGGATCGAGGCGTTCAGGTAAACGTTCTCCCGCCCCGTCAGCTCCGGATGGAAGCCGGCTCCGAGCGCGAGCAGCGCGGCGATTCGGCCGCTCGTGCGGACGCTGCCTTCGGTGGGACGCAGGATCCCCGCGATGATCTTTAGGAGGGTCGTCTTGCCCGACCCGTTCGGCCCGATGAGGCCAAGGGTCGAGCCCTCGGGGACCTCGAGAGAGACCTCGCGAAGCGCCCAGAAGTCGTCGGCCGTGACCCGAAATCGGATCAGCCGTTCCTTCAGCGAGGTGGGTCGCTCCCGGTACCGCCGGAATCGCTTGCCGACCCCGGCGACCTCGATGGCCGGGACTGTCACAGCTCTTCCGCGAAGTCGCCCGACAGATGGAAGAACGTGCGCCAGGCAAGGAAGAGGAGCAAGAGCGATCCCACGGCCACGCCGCCGATGAGCAGAGCCAGCCAGCCCAGGCTGACGGGGGCCAGGACGAACACCTCCCGGCCCCCCTCGACCGGGTAGGAGACCGTGCCGTAAAGCGCTCGCTGAAACCCCATGACGACGGAAGCCATCGGGTTCGCGAGGTACAGGTCGAACAGCCGGATGCCGAGGAACTCCCTCGAGGAGAGCTCCGTGTAGACGAACCCGCTCGGGTAGACGATCGGGGTGACCCAGAACCAGGCGAGCAGCGAGAGGTTCAACAGGTGCTGCGTGTCGCGATACCGAACGTTCAGCCCCGCCACCCACATGCCGAGCGCGGAGGTGAACGCGAGGAGGGCGAACATCGATAGGGGCAGCAGCAACAGGTCGATCCGCGTGAAGTCGTAGCCGGAAGTGACCATGAACGCCACCAGGACGAGGGCCTGCAGGCCGAAGTCCACGAGCGCCGTCCCCACGGAGGAGAGCGGAAGGATCTCCCTGGGGAAGTAGACCTTAGTCACGAGGTTCGCGTTGTCCACTACGGAGCGTGAGGCCAACGAGAGCGAGGTCGAGAACAGGTTCCACGCGAGCAGTCCCGACAGGAGGTAGACCGGGAAGTCCCGGATGTCGTTCCGCAGGACGACCGAGAACACGAGCGTGAAGACGGCCAGGTAAAGGACAGGATTCAGCATCGACCACAGCGCGCCCAGGACCGAAGACTTGTACTTGACCTTCACCTCCTTGCGGACGAGGTTCGCGAGGATCTCCCGAGAGGAGGCCAGCTCGCGCAGCCGTCGCAAGGGCCGGAGCCGCGGTGGCTCCGATGTCCGGACGGCGATGTCGGGGGTGACGGCCAGGGGTGGTCCCTTCGGTCAAAGGCGCAGGTCGGGCGCTATCCACACGCCCTGCGGCCCAGTCTAACAAGGGGGTAGTGGCATAGCCTGGAGGCCGTGCGACCGACTTCATCGGAACTCCATGCCAGTCTCCTTCCGGTCCGAGAGTCAGAGGCCGTGCGCTACGCTCTAGACCATGCGGCGTTTCCTGCTGAGGATCGGCCATCGTGTCCTGCCGGGCACGTTCATCGAGTGGTATCGGCGGCGGCGAGCCCTACGGCGCTACCTCGTCGCGCTCGGCTACGAGGTCTACCACCGGCAGGTCCGGCTCGATAGGGAGGAGATCGAGGGCAGCGTGGCGGCGCGCCGGGACGGCTTCTATCAGCAGATGACGAAGGACCTGTTGGAGCGGACCGAGCTGATCATCCAGGAGCTGGACCGCCGAATCGAGGGCGTGAGCGCACGCCACGGAAACGAACTCAGGAACCTCCGCGCGGAGATCGCCTCGCTTCGGGACGCGATGACCGTCGCCTCCATCGAGAAGAACGAGTCCGGGGCCGTTGCGGCCATCGCCCCGGAGCCCGGCGCCAGGGAGCGCCTCGCGACCACGGACAGCGGCGAACGCTGAGCCCGTGCGCCTCGCCTGGTACTCCCCCCTTCCCCCCATGGCGTCCGGGATCGCCGACTATTCGTTCGAGCTGCTTCCGCTGCTCGCCGAAAGAGAGCGCGTCGACGTCTTCTGCCCCTCGCCGAGATTGATTCGCAGGCTCAAGCCGCCACCGGGGCTCCGGGTCGTGGACCCCGGGCGGGCCAACGCGCAGCCGGAATCCTACGACGCGATCTTCTACCACCTTGGAAACAACCCGGCCCACAAGTGGGTGTATGAGGCCGCGCTGGCGCGCCCCGGAATCACGGTGTTCCACGACTTCGTCCTGCACCACCTGATCGCCTACATAATGGTCGAGGAACGCCTCGACGCCGACCGCTACCGCCGGGTGCTCGCCGAGGAGTACGGCGAATCCGGGCTACGGCTCGCCGAGCTCCGGCTCCAGGGGACAGCCACCGACTTCGAGAAGTTCGTCTTCCCCGCGAACAGCACGATGGCCCGCCGGTCGAGAGTCATCGTCGTGCACAGCGAGGACTCGGCCGAGCGCATGCGGGAGATCGCTCCCGACGTGCCCGTATGGGTCATCCCTCACCATGCCGGGACGCCACCGAGGGAGGTTCGGGCGATCGGGCGGGCGGCTGCCAGAGCCACCCTCGGGCTTCCATCGGATGCCTTCCTCGTGGGGCATTTCGGCTACATCACGCGGCCGAAGCAGCCGGCCGCCGTGCTGGGAGGGTTCGCGCGGCTCGCGGCGGCGCACCCCAACGCGCGGCTCGTCATGATCGGCGCCGACAAGACGGGCGGCGGCATGCAGCTTTCCGTGCGCAAGCTCGGCCTCGTGGGCAAGGTCATCCTGGCCGGGTACGTCGACCTGGCGCGCTTCTACCTCTACCTGAAGGCCGTCGACGCCGTCATCAACCTTCGCTACCCGAGCGCTGGGGAGTCCTCGGGGACGTTCGCCCGCGCGCTCGCGGAGGGCCGGCCGGCCATCGTCAACAACCTCGGATCCTTCGCCGAGGTGCCTCAGGACGTGGCGTTGAAGGTCGAGATCGACGGCGACCAGGCCGAGCAGGTCGGCGCACACCTTCTACGTCTGGCCGAGGACCCGGCGTTCCGCGCCCGCGTGGAGGAACGCGCCCGTTCCTACGCCGCCTCCGTGCTGGATCCCGTGCGGTGTCGGGACCTCTACCTGGAGGTCGCCCGCCAGGTCAGCCTTTCGAACGCCTGAGGAACTCGTCCTCGTCGATCGTCTCGACGCCGAGCTGAACCGCCTTGTCGC
>JACDCJ010000072.1 GCA_013817655.1 Actinosomnolentus pattersoniae (SeqCode) | reverse complement strand
GTCGCCGGGTGATCCAGGCCTCCGGCCGGCCCGACGTCTTGGAGGTGGAAGCCAGGAGCGACCCTAACGACTGGATCCCTCTCGTGGTGGCCAGCGTCCTGGGGATCGCCTTCTTCGCGGCGGCGTTCGGCGTGCGGCACTTCCGCGTGCCGTGGGGCGACGACACCTTCTTCTACGTCGACGCGATCCGGGAAGCCGGGGCCTCCGGACTCTCCGACGTGCATCTCGGGGCACGCCCCGCTTTTCCGCTGGTTGCGGCTTCCCTGCAGGCGGTCATGGCGTCCTCCCCCTGGTCCTCGGCACTCACGACATCCCTCGCGATGGGATCGGGGCTCGCCCTTGCGGGGGGCGTGCTTGCGTCCAGGTGGAGGCTCCGGGGGTGGGCGCTCGGGGGGTTCGTGGCGCTCACGAACGTGTGCGTGGTGGTCACACGGCTCCTCGCCGGCAAGAGCGAGAACCTGATGACGCTGTGGCTTCTGGCCGCCGGCGTCGCGGTCTTCGCCTGGACCACCGGCCGTCGACGCGTCGCCGTGGCCGTCGTGATGCTGTTCGGTGCGGGGCTGGCGGAGTGGCCGTTCCTGGCCGCATTCATGGCGGTGGTCGCGGCCACTCTCGCTTATGGTGCCCTCGTTCGACGGATGGGATCGCGGGCTGGGGAACTGGCGATCTCCCGGGAGGTCATGGTGATCGCGCTCGCGGCGCTTATCGCGGCGGCCGCGGCGGCCGTCGTGGTGTTCGGGATCAACGGCACGGCGCTTCGCGACGCCATCCAGCGCCTGCCCCCGGCGTTCCGGTACGGGCCGCGCCTTCGAAACGAGCTCGATCTCATCTGGCCCGTTCCGACAGCGATCGCGCTCCTTCTCGGATGCCTGGCCGCTCGAACCGCCGCGGAGGCCGAGACGAATTCCTATCGACGGCTGCTGGCGGTCTGGCTGACGCTCATGGCTCTCGTCCTGGTAGCGGGCCTCGCCGGGCTGCGGCTCCCGACCTACCGTGCGATCACGTTCGCCCTGCCCTTGGCGCTCGCTCTGGGCGCGGCGCCGTTCTTCCCGGCTCCCCGTTCCCTCCGGTTCCAACGCCCCCGCGGGCCGGTGTGGGGCGCCGCGCTGATGACCGTCGTCGCCGGGTTGGTGATAGTCCCGTCGACCCTCACGTGGTACCGGTCCCTGGGGCCCCAGACCGACCCCAGCGAGCTCGGGCAGATCGCCACCGTGGGCCGGTACGCGGAGGGGGTGCCGGGCCAGCTGCCGACGGTCCTGGCCGTGAATGTCCCTGACGTCGTCCGGATCGCCTTCTACGAGCGCGTCGTCCGAGCGGTTCTCGGCGACGGCGCTGACCGCGTGGTCGTCTTCGCCGGCCGGTCTGGAGATGCGCTCGCCGTCAAACCGACGCTCAGGGGCGATGTCGACGACGACAGACTAAGCCTCGAGCTTTTCGAAGCGGTGCGGCCCGCGCTCCGCGCCGGAGCTCCCGTGGTCACGACGAGGGCCCTCGACGCCCCGGGCTTCCTCCGCGCCACCCGGTCGGGGTCCCCGACGTTCGGTCCCGACGTCGTGATCCTCCGGGGCTCCCATCAGCCACCGAGAGCCAATGACGTCCTCCGCGCGTTCGCGCCGCTTCCCCCCTGGTGGACGCTGCTGCTCCATGCCGTAGCAGCACTTGCGCTGCTCGGGGCGAGCGGCGCGGGCTGGACCGGACTGGCGCTTCCGGGCGCGCCCGGGGCCGTTCGGCTGGCTCTCGCGCCAGCGTTCGGCGCCGTCTCCCTCGCGTCGCTGGCTCTGATCGCCATCCACGTGGGCCTCGTTCCCGCGAACCGAATAGGTCCGCTCCCCGTCGGGACACTCGTGGTGGTGATGGCGATCGCCTCGAGCGCCGGCGTGGCCGCGCTGCAGCGGTGGCTCCGGCCCCGATCGGGCGGGTCCTAATGCCGGCCGAGCTTGGCGGGCCGGAGCAGCTCGCTGGGGGCCCAGACCGGGGCCTCGATCCGCTTGCGGTGTCGCTCGGCCAGGTCTGCAACGGTCGTCCGCTCGAAGACCTGCCGGATGGCCAGGTCCACCTCGGTCCAGAGCTCCTGGACGCCGCAATGGGAATCCTGGAAGCACGTGTGGTCGTCCGTCCTCAGGCATCCCATCGGGTACAGCGGGCCCTCGATCGCGTCCACGACGTCCGCGACGCTGATCGCCGACGGATCGCGAGCGAGCTTGCACCCACCGCCGGCGCCGCGAAAGCTCTGAACGAGACCTGCCTTGTGCAGGGCGCCCAGCTGCTGCTCCAGGAACCGCAAAGGGATGTGCTGCGCGTCGGCGATGGCGCGGGCCGAGACCAGTGCGTCCCCGCCGGCAGAAAGACGGAGGGCGAGCTCGAGCATCGCGCGCATGGCGTATTCGGTTCGCTGAGAGATCTTCAGCATGCGGGTGTCCTCTACGACCAAGGTAAATCCGGGTGGAAGAGGCGTCAAGGCGCGAGGCGCCGCTCGGATCGTCCGCTTTCACGCAGAATGACTGTGTGCTGCCCCGCCTGGAGGACCATCTCGCCGAGCTCCGCACCTCGCTGGAGGTTCGAACCGTGTACACGGACCTCGACGGGACGCTGCTCGGGCGAGGGGGGTCGCTCTTCGCGGGCCCGGAGGGGATCACGAGAGAGCCCGCGACCGCGGTGGCGGCGCTCGCGGAGGCCGGGGTCGATCTGGTCCTCGTTTCGGGTCGCACCCGGGACCAGGTTCGAGACGCCGCGAGGATCGTCGGGGCCACTGCCTACATCCCAGAGGTGGGCGGCCTGATCGTGTATCGGGAGGGGAGCGCCGAGCGCGTGATCCGGCCGACCGGCGTGACAAGGGGCAGGGGAACGGCGTATCAGGCGATCGAACGATCCGGCGCGGCCGGCTTCCTGCTCGAGGCCTACTCCGACCGGCTCGAGCCCCATGCCCCATGGGCGTTCCTCGAACGCGAATGCTCGGTGCTCCTTCGGGGCTTCGTCGACCTACAGGAAGCGCGGATGCGGCTCGGCGCAGCCGGTTACGGCTGGCTCGATCTCCTCGACAACGGGATCATTCCCGAGGGGACGGCGCGCTTCCCCTCACTGGACGTAACCGAGGTGCACGCGTATCACCTGCTCCCGAGGGGCGTGAGCAAGGGGGCCGCCGTGGCCCTGGACCGCGAACGGAGAGGTCTGGACAAAGCGAACTGCATCGCGGTCGGCGACTCCCCCTCCGATGTGGACATGGCAGAGCACGTCGGGGCAATGTTCCTGGTCGCGAACGCCGGGGCTGTAACGCGCGAGGTGTCCGCGCCCGCGAACGTCTATGTGACCGCCCGTCCGAACGGGCTGGGCTTCGCCGACGCCGTCCTTCCCTTCGTCTCGAACCGGGCCTCTCGTGGCTGAGCACCAGGTCCTGGTGGCCTCCAATCGTGGCCCGGTGTCCTTCGAGCGCGACGCTCACGGCAACATCGTCGCCAAGCGAGGGGGAGGCGGGCTCGTCACGGCCCTGACTGGCGCGATGCAGCTCGCGGGCGGGCTCTGGATCGCAAGCGCCATGTCGGACGAGGACCGCGAACGGGCTCGAGATGGCCACTTCGACGTCGATGTCGAGGGAACGGGCTATCGGCTTCGGTACCTGTCCTTCCCGCCGGCCACGTACGATCGCTACTACAACGGGATCTCGAACCGCATCCTCTGGTTTCTGAACCATTACCTCTGGGACGTCCCCAGAACCCCCCGTTTCGACGATGGCACCCAGAGGGATTGGGCGGCCTACCGCAGGGTGAACCAGTCCTTCGCGGCCGCGCTGCACGATGAGGCCGGCCAGCTCCGGAGCGAGCCGTTGTTCCTCGTACAGGACTATCACCTCTCCTTGGTGCCGGCGATGCTGCGCAAGCTGCGACCGGGCGCCCTGATCAACCATTTCTCCCACATCCCGAACGCCGGGCCCACGTACACGCGGATCCTGCCGACCGCTATCCGGGAGGAGTTGCTGGCCGGCCTCCTGGGCGCAGACGTGCTGGGGCTTCAGGCCGAGGTGTGGGCGGAGAACTTCCTGACCGCATGCCGGATTCTGCCCGGTACACGGGTCGACTTCCGCCGCCGGTCCGTCCAGTGGCAGGGGCGCACGGTCCGGGTGCGCGTCTATCCGGTCGCCACGGACACGGAGAGCCTGGAGGCCGCCGCCTCGACCGAGGAGGTGGCCAGTATCTCCCGCCGCCTCGCCCGGTGGAGGGGCGACGCCAAGCTCATCCTTCGCGTCGATAGGACGGAGCTCTCCAAGAACATCCTTCGCGGGTTCCTCGCCTTCGAGACGTTCCTGCGCCGGCATCCACGGTGGCGACGGAGGGTCCGCTTTCTCGCCCTGCTCAACTCTTCTCGGGGAAGCATCGCCGAGTACCGGCAGTACATGCGGGAGTGCATGCACGCGGCGGGGCGCATCAACGCCGAGCTGGGGGACGATGACTGGTCGCCCATCAGGGTCGTCGTGGGCGACCACTTCCCCACCGTGGTGGCCGCGTATCGCCTGTACGACGTGCTGATGGTGAACCCGGTCTACGACGGCATGAACCTCATCGCGAAGGAGGGCCCGGTGGTGAACCGGCGCAAGGGCGTGCTGATCCTCTCCGAGAACGCCGGCGCGTTCAGTGAGCTCGGCCGGCACTCAATCTGCATCAACCCCTTCGACGTCCTGCAGACGGCCGAGGCCCTGGCACAGGCTCTCGAGATGGAGGAGGCGGACCGCGGCCGAAGGATTCGGGGCCTCCGAGCGGCGATTCGCCGCGGCACCGCCGAGCGGTGGGTCCGCCGGCAGCTCGACGACCTGGAGGCCGTCCGGCTGCTCCGCGAGGGGCGCGGATCTACCTGACGAGCGACCGGAGCAGCTCCAGAAGGCCGGACGGACGCTGGACGACGATGTCGGCCGACTCGATGAGCCTTCGCGGCGTCTCCTCCGACGCAACGGCAACCTTCACGGTGGGGATGCCTTCGGTGCGAAGCTCCTCGAGAGCCCGGAAGGCGTCCAGGTCCGCCACGTCGTCGCCGGCATAGAGGCACGCCGCGACTCGGTGCTTCAGCACCTCTCGCCGGACGACCGAGCCCTTTCCGGGAACGGTCCGGGGGGCCAGCTCCAGCACCATCTTGCCTGGAAGTATCGTGAGGCCGCCGCGGTCCGCGATGCCGGCAAGCTCCCTTTCGAGGGCCGCCTCGGTGGCGGCCGGATCGGCGGACTCGCGGAAGTGGACCGCCACGGAGGGCCCCTTGTCCTCCAGGCGAGCCCCCGGGTGCCGGGCAACGATGCCTTCGATCGCCGGCAGAATGCTCCGCACCACCCGGGCGCCCACGACGGGGGCGAGGCCGTAGAGCCCGAAGATCTCGACGGAAGGGACGGGGACGAGCTCCCGGAGCTCCTCCGCCCGGCGACCGGACACCAGGGCGACGACGCCGTAGGCGCGAGAGAGCTCCTCGAGCAGGCGAACGGCATCGGGGGCGGGCCGAGCCAGCTCGGGCCGCAACGCGATCTCCGAGAGCGTACCGTCGAAATCCAGCAGGATGGCCGTTCGGAGCGGGTCACGGCGCAGGTCGTCCAGGGTGGCTCCGGCTTCAATCATCTTCTCAATCGTGGTCGCCGGAGGAGCCCCGCCGGACCGCAGGCTGCCGGGCTCGGACCCTAGGTCGGGGTGTAATCGGCGCCGAGGATCACGGTGATGTCGACATCTGCCGGGAAGGCCTCGGGAGCGGCGGTGACCACCGCGTCGGGGAAGAACCGCTGTTGCATCGCCTGTGCCGCCGCCTCGGCGTCGGGTGCGAAGTACAGGGTGGTTGTCTCCATGGCTTCAGCGTTCGTCGGTTCCTGCATCGAATAGCCGGCCGCCTCCAGCGTTTCGCTGGTGCTGGCCGCCAGACCCGTGGTCGAGGTTCCGTTGCGCACCTGGACCACGACCCCCTCGACCTCCGGGCTCTGCTGAGCGCCCGGGGAGGGGGAAGCGCTGTTCCCCGGCGAGGCCCCGCTCGGTGAAGCTGACGGCGTGCCATCGGCCGGCTCGGAGGTTCTCGGCCCCGGGGCGCCCGCAAGGTCGTCGCTCGCGTTCGTGTCGAACGCCCTGGCGAGCACGACCACGCCGACCACGACGGCCGCAACGAGCAAGAGCGCCCTCAGCGTGGAGGTAGCCAAGGACCAGTAGAAGCTCGAGTTGGTGGGCGGTTCATGTTTGCCAGCCAAGGTTCCGCGTTTCCGGCCAACGTCTCATCCGAAGCCGTGCCGCTCCTGGGCATCCAACCTGGGAGCGAAACGCTTCCTCCGGCGGGCGTCTCGCAGCCGACGCAGCCTGCGCACGAGCATGGGATCGTGACGAAGGGCCTCCGGTTGCTCGATCACCCGGTTCAGGACCTGATAATACCGTGTGGACGACATCCCGAAGCGTCGCCTGACGGCGGCGGCCTTCGACGCGCCGCCCTCCCAGCCTCCTTCGAAGTCCAGGATGTCGGCCCAATCGATCTCCCCGCCGGGTAGCGGCGTGTACCCACGAGACCCTCTCGGCATCCCCATCCTTCCCCACGTTGGGTCCGTTTCGAACGCTAACACGGCGCCTCGGAGGATCGGGGATGTGCGTGCGGGATCAGGGGTACAGGCCCCTGGTTCGATGGGCGGCAGCGACGCGATCGACTCCCAGCATGGTGGCCGCGGTTCGCATCGAGACCTTCGCGTCCTCCGCGAGGCCCAGGACGCTCACGTAGGAGGCCTCCATGATGGAGCGCAGCCGGTCGTTCACCTCGTCCTCCGACCAGTAGTAGGCCTGAAGGTCCTGAACCCACTCGAAGTAGGAGACCGTCACGCCACCCGCGTTCGCCAGGATGTCGGGGACGACGGTGAGGCCTCGCTCGGTGAAGATCTCGTCTGCCTCCGGCATCGTCGGCCCGTTCGCTGCCTCGACGATCACGGAAGCGGCCACACGATCGGCGTTCTCCTCCGTGAGCTGTCCCTCGAGCGCCGCGGGGATCAGCACGTCGCAGTCGAGTTCGAGGAGTTCGGCGTTCGAGACCCTCTCGCCCCCCTCGTAACCGAAGATCGTCCCGGCCTCTTGCTTGAACCGGTTCATCCGGTGAGGCGATAGCCCTCCCGGGTTGTAGACGCCTCCGTGGACGTCGGACGCGGCCACGATCATGCAGCCCTGGTCGGCCAGCAACTCCACCGTGTTGGCGCCGACGTTGCCGTACCCCTGAACGACCACGCGCGCCTCCTCGACCGAGCGCCCCAGGTGCTTCAGCGTCGCCAGCGTGATGTACATGACCCCGCGGGCGGTGGCCTGGCTGCGGCCGGCCGAGCCGCCGATCGAGAGAGGCTTTCCGGTAACCACGCCGGGAACCGAGAACCCCTCGCGGGTGCTGAAGGTATCCATGATCCAGGCCATCACCTGTTCGTTGGTTCCGAGGTCGGGGGCTGGAATGTCCTTCTCTGGCCCGATCAGCGGAAGGATCTCCGACGCGTACCGGCGCGACATGCGTTCGAGCTCCGCAGCCGACAACGCACCGGGATCCACGACGACTCCGCCCTTGGCCCCACCGAACGGGATGTTCACGAGGGCGCACTTCCAGGTCATCCACATGGCCAGGGCCTTGATCTCCTCGAGCGTCACGCTGGGGTGATACCGGATGCCGCCCTTGGACGGGCCCCTCGACGTGTTGTGGTGTACGCGGTACCCCTTGAAGACCCTGATCGAGCCGTCGTCCATCCTCGTCGGGACCGAGACTTCGAGCGTGCGGCGTGGATGGCGGAGGACCTCGTGGACCCCGGGACTCAGCTTCAGGCTTTCGGCCGCCAGGTCCAGTTGGCGAAGGGCGACGTCCCACACGGTGTCGGTGCTCACGCTACTCTCCTTCGTTCGTCGCCGCGCATACTACCCACGCAAGGGCTCCAACCGGGCGGACGTGCCGATTCCCTCTGGCCGCGCCGGCCCGCCACATCAGAGGAACTGGTCGATGGTGACGAACCCGTAGCCACGGGCCCGGAGCTCCTCGATGAGGGCCGGAAGCGCGTCGGCGTCCAGGGTGGACCCGTCCTCTGGATGCGACCCCACGTGCATGAGAACGATGGCGCCCGGGCGAAGGTTGTCCAGGACACGGGCGATCACGCTGTCCACGCTTTCTCCTCCCGAGGTCCCGCGCCAGCCCACGGTGTCCACCGTCCACCTGATCGCGCCGTACCCGAGGCCGTTGACGATCTCGATCGTTCTCGAGTCGCTGTCTCCGAACGGGAAACGGAAGAGCGGGCGTGTCTCGCGTCCGGCGATGGAGGCGATCAGGTCCCCTGCGTTGAGGATCTCGCTTCGGACGCGCTCATCGGGTTCCTGCGTCAGGTAGGGATGGCTGTTCGTGTGGTTGCCCACCGGGTAACGCTCGGCGATCGTTCGCGCGAGATCCGGATACTGCTCCGTCCACTCGCCGGTGAGGAAGAAGGTCGCTGGAACGCCGTTCGTCTCGAGGATCTCGAGGATCGGTGGAACGCCGTTCGCGTCCGCCCCCGCATCGAAGGTGAGGGCCACGATGTTCTCCGTGGTCGGC
>JACDCJ010000004.1 GCA_013817655.1 Actinosomnolentus pattersoniae (SeqCode) | reverse complement strand
GTCGAGAACTACGTGCCGCTCCGGCAGTTCTCGGCCGGCCAGATCCACGTGGTCCTCTACGAGACGCTGTGCGTGGAGCCGGAGCGGGAGATCGAGCGGCTCTTCGCGTTCCTCGGCACGCCGTTCGACGCGCAGGTCCTTCGGTCGGTCGCCCGGCCATCCTCGGCCACCCGGAAGGACAGCGCGATCGTGTCCGGGGAGAGCCTCATCGGTGGATGGACGAAGCACCTCTCGGCCGAACAGGTGACCCGGGCCGTGGAGATCCTCGAGCTTTTCGAGCTGGACCGGATCTACGGGCGCTCGCCGACACCGGCCGCGGAGGTCGCCGAGCAGGCCTTCTCGAGTTGAAGCCCCGAGGTCACCGGTGAAGATCGTGGCGTTCGCGCCCGCCTGCAGCCCGCTCCGTGGATCGGAGGCGGGGGCCGGATGGCTCTGGGCCCGGCTCGTCGCGAGCCTCGGGGAGACGTGGGTGATCACCCGTCCGCGGAACAGGGAGGCGATCGAGGCCGCGCTACCCGGGCTCGCGGAACGCGACCGGCTCCACTTCGTGTACGCGGAAGTCCGTGGGTGGCCGAAGGCCTGGCGGCGCGGGAAGGGCCGGAGCAGTATCGACTACCTGCTCTGGCAGCCGGTGGCCGCCCGGGAGGCGCGCCGGCTGCACGAGGAGATCGGCTTCGATCTCGCCTGGCACCTCACGTTCGCGAACGCCTGGCTCGGGTCGCTCGCCGGCCGCGCCGGGCCGCCGTTCGTGTACGGCCCGGTGGGCGGCGGGGTGCGCAACCCCTGGCGGCTGATCGCCGGGCATGGCCTGCGCGGTGCCGCCTACGAGGCGGTGCGCTCCGCCGGGCGGACGGCCGGGCGCTACGCGAACCCACTGGCCCGGAGCGCATGGTCGCGTGCTCGGGTCATCCTCGTGCAGAACCCGGAGACCCGTGCCTGGCTTCCGCGCAGGCACCGGGCGAAAGCCGTTGTCTGCCCGAACCCGATCCTCGACGAGCGGTTCGCCGCGCAGGTGGCCGCCGGAGTTGCGGGGTCCCGGCCTGGCGAGGAGGCGGCCACCGGCGAGAAGGGCGTCCCGTCGCCAGACCGAGGCGCGGGCGTGGCCCTTTACGCTGGCCGCCTGGTCGCGTGGAAGGGCATGTTCCTGGCGCTGCGCGCCCTTCGGGACCTGCCCGGTTGGCGGCTCTTCGTCTGTGGAAAGGGGCCGGACGCGAAGCGCCTCCGCGGCCTCGCTGATCGCTTCGGGGTGGCCGACCGCGTGACCTTCATGGGGTTCGTTCCCCGCGAGGAGCTGCTGCGTTTCATGCGGGAGGATGCCGACGTCATGCTCTTTCCCAGCCTTCACGACGAGGCCGGGTGGGTGGTCGTGGAGGCCGGAGCGTGCGGCCTTCCCGTCGTTTGCATCGACCGGGGCGGCCCGCCGGTCCTGGGGGGACGTGGCGTTCCGGTAACGACGATTTCCGAGACCGCCGGCCGCCTCGCACGGGAGGTGGCCCGTGCCGTCCGCTCCTCTCGGGCCGGGCTCCCGACCGCCCCCCTCGCCGGGAACCGCTGGACGCTCTCCGCCCGGGTCGCGGAGCTCACCGGGATCCTGAAGGAAGCCGGACTCGTGCCCAGCCCGGCGGAATCCGTCGCATGATCTACCTGCTGCATCAGCTCCTCTCCGAGGCTGCGGACCGCGACCCCTCCAAGGAGGCCGTTCGCTGCGGCGGGGCCAGCCTGTCGTACGGAGAGCTCGAAGCCGCGGCGAACGGGATCGCCCGCACGCTTATCGAGGGCGGCGTCGGGCGGGGCGATCGCGTGGGCATCCACCTCCCGAAGCGGGTGGAGCTCCTGCCCGCGGTCTACGGGACGCTTCGCGCCGGTGCCGCGTACGTACCGCTGGACCCCGCCGCGCCGGTTCATCGTTTGGCTCTGGTCGCCAGCGACTGCGCGGTCGCCGCCGTCATCACCACGCCCGCCCGAGCCGCCGCGCTGCTCGGTGCGCTCGGGGGCCATGTTCCCCGCCTCTTCGTGCTGGTCGACGACGGGGCTCACGTGGAGCTGACTGCGCCCTCCGTCCCGTACGCGGTGGCGACGGCGGACGCCTCGGCGACGGATCCGATGGTGCCCGCCATCGAGGCGGATCTCGCCTACATCCTCTACACGTCGGGGTCCACCGGGACGCCGAAGGGCGTGATGCTCACCCATCGCAACGCGCTGGCCTTCGTGGAGTGGTCGGCCTCGCGGATCGGGGTCGGCAGCGAGGACCGGCTCTCCAACCACGCCCCGTTGCACTTCGACCTCTCGGTGTTCGATCTCTATCTGGCCGCCATGGGAGGAGCGACCCTAGTTCCCATACCCGACGAGGATGCCTACTTCGGCACCGCGCTCGCCCGGACGATCCGCGAGGAGGGCATCACCGTCTGGTACTCGGTGCCCTCAGCTCTCATCCTCCTCAGCCGCCTGGTCCGGGAACGCGATGCCTTTCCGACGCTTCGCGCCGTCGTGTTCGCCGGGGAGGTATATCCGACGAGGCACCTTCGGGAGCTGCGGCGCATGGTTCCGCGCGCCGTGCTGTGGAACATCTACGGCCCGACGGAGACGAACGTCGTGACCTACCACCGCGTGCGTCACCTGCCGGAGGACGACCGGACTATCCCAATAGGGCGGGCCTGCGAGAACTCAGAGGTCTTCGCGCTGAAGGAGGACGGCACGCCGGCCGGCGTCGGTGAGGAGGGCGAGCTCCACGTCCGCGGACCGACGGTGATGAGGGGCTACTGGGGCCGCAAAGAGCGTACGGCGGAGGTCCTGGTCCCCAACCCCCTCGCCCCCGAGCTCGGGGAGCTCGTGTACCGCACGGGGGATCTCGTGCGGCTCCGGGAGGACGGCGAGTACGACTTCCTCGGCCGGCGGGACCATCAGATCAAGAGCCGGGGCTACCGGATAGAGCTCGGAGAGGTCGAAGCCACGATGAACGCTCACCCGGCCGTGGACCAGGCGGTCGCCGTGGCGGTCCCCCACGACGAGTGGGGGCGGGCGATCGTGGCCTGGGTTCAGCCCCGAGAGGGGCAGACACTCTCCGTCAACGACGTGAAGCGCCATGTGGCCCGGCGGCTTCCGCGCTACATGGTGCCGAGCCGGGTCCATATAATGCAGCAGTTGCCCAGAACGTCCACTGGGAAGATCGATCGACAGCAGCTCCTTCGAGAGTCCTCGCCGGATCGGGCGGGCGTGGCCTGAGGAGCGGGAACGGCGAGAGATGGCCATCGACGAGGCAATGCTGGAGCGGCACAGTCGGCACCGGGACGAGGCCCTGGGGATCTCCGAGACGTTCGTGCAGCCGCGACTCGGATCCGGTACGACCGTGGGGGTGGTGTCGCGACCGCTGGGGATGGCGCAACCGCTCGGGTGGGTCATCTGTCCCTCCTTCGCCATGGAACAGATCCACCTGGGGCGGATGGAGGTGGGCCTTGCGCGAGCCATCTCCGCGGCCGGTTTTCCGGTCCTGCGGTACCACGGGCAGGGATACGGGGACAGCGAGCTCGGAATGCGTCATGCCGACCTGTCATCCCATGTGGCGGACGCACGAGACGCCGTGGCCCTCATGGCCGGGGTCGAGGGCGTGGAGCAGGTCGGAGTCCTCGGTGCGAGGTTCGGTGGGCTCGTCGCGGGGCTCGTCGCCGACGACGGGGACCTCCCGTTCATGGCTCTCGTGGAGCCCGTCATCCGGGGCGCTCAATACATGCGCGACTTCCTGCGAACACAGGTCTTCTTCGATCTCGTCGGCACCTCGGACAACGGCGGAAGTCCGGGCATGGAAAAGCTCCGAGATGCCATCGCCTCGCGGGGCTGGGCGGACATCCGCGGATTCAAGCTGAGCGCCCAGGCCTACGAGGAGATCTCCGGGGTGAACCTCCTCGAGCGAATGCGCCGCTTCCACGGCTCCTCGTTCGTGCTCGGCGTCTCCCGGACCGATAGGTTCGCTCCCGGGCTGCAGGCCCTCACGGACGTGCTTCGCCAGATGGGAGGGGACGTCGAGCAGGATGTCGTGCAGGACCGGCTGGCGTCCAACTTCGGGCAGCACCACCATAGGAACGAGGCGGGCAACAAGAAGACCGACATCCAGTTCGGGCTCTACCAGGAGGTGACCTCGAAGGTGGCGGCATGGATCGGGCGTCGGATCGTTCCGGGCGACCCCACGCGGGAGGCTCCCGCATGAGGAACTATCCGGTCTTCGTCCCCCACGGCACCGATCACATCGCGGCCGTCATCACCGTCCCCGACGAGGAACCTCGAGGGCTGGTGCTGCTGCTAACGGGGGGAAGCGCGGCGCGCAGCCATCGATTCAAGGTCTGGGCCCGGACCGCTCGGCGGCTCGCGGATGAGTACGCCCTGGCGTCGGTCCGAATGGACTACCGGGGCACGGGGGACAGCACCGGAAGCCTCCGGCAGTGGCGCATGAGCGAGATGCCGGTCGACCAGGCGCTGGCCGTGCTGAGCTTCGCCCGGCGCGGGCTGGGAGTGGATCGCGTGGCCGTGGCCGGCAACTGCATGGGAAGCCGGGTGGCGCTCGCCGTCGCCGCGGAGGTCCCCGAGTGCATCGGCGCCATCTGCATCCGGTCGCCCATCCTGGGCCCGAGCAACATGAGCAAGGCGCTCGAGAAGGCCGGCCGACTTGGGGTGATCTCCTGGATCCGGTCGAACGCATATCTGCGCAGGATGTTGGTTCAGCGGTTCGCGGGCAGGAAGAAGACGACCTCGGACGTCCGCCGGCCGGTCCTGCGGGCGCTGTCCCACGGCCATCTGCTTTTCCTCTACAGCGAGCAGGACTTCACGTTCAACGAGCAGGTCGAGCGTGAGCTGAACGGGCTCGCCGCACGCCTTCCGGCCGCCGAGCGGAGCCGTTACGAGCTACGCGTGCTGGCCGGCCAGCATCTGAAAGGCTTCGAGTCCCTCGATATCCAACGGCGCGTCATCGAGTCGGTCGTCGAATGGATGGGGGCGCGGTTCGCGAGCCCGTCCGGACGGCAGGCTTCGGTCGAACGTCCTCCGGTGACCGCGGCCGAGCCAGGCTGAGACGGGCCGCGGCGGAGGTCTGTCCTCGCGTTCCCCCTAGTAGGCGGCGCGACGGCGGCGAGCCACTACCACCGCGAGCACGACCACCCCGAGGGCGAGGACGGCACCGCCCATCAACAGGAGTGGGGTGGTCCCTCGCGACCCGTTGGTCGGTGGTCCCGGGCTCGGGCGAAAGTCCACGAGGTGCTCCTGCAGGAAGTCCATGCTGGGCTGCAGGACCGAGTCCGTGTAGGCGAGCGCGTGGCCGCCCGGCGCCGTGAAGAACTCGTTCGCGACGCCGACTTCCTCGAGCGTGGTGGCCATGGCCTCGGCCTGGTCGAAGGGAATGAACTCTGAAGGGCTGTTGGAGATGAACATGGGCGGGTCGCTCGCGTCCACGTGGGTTATGGGGGAGGCTGCCTCGAGCCGAGGCTGGAGCTCGATGATCACCTGTTCGAGAGCGGCCGGGTCCCCCCGAAACTCGCGCTGGCACCGCTCTCCCGTGACGTAGGTGCAGACCCCTTCAGCGGCGTCCAGGTTTCCCCGCGCGACGCTCAGCAGGTCGAGGGCGCCGGACCACGAAACGACGGCGGCGACCCTGGTCCCCTCGCTTAGGCTGCCCTCGCCCTCCATGCCGACCGAGGCGGCGATGGTGCCGCCGGCAGAGGCCCCGAGCGCCCCGATGCGTGCGGGATCCACACCGAGCTCCTCCGCGTTCGACCGGATGAAGGAAACGGCCTGCTTGGCGTCCTCCACCTGGGCCGGATACGGGAAGTTCTCTCGAGCCGACCGGTAGTTGATCGAGAACACGACGAATCCCTGCTCGGCGTAGAACTCGGCGACGCGCACGAAGTCCGCGTCTGCCTTGTCGCCTCCCACGAAGCCGCCCGGGTGAATCAGCACCAGGGCCGGCTGGACGCCGCCGCCCGGCGGCGAGTAGACGTCCATCAGGAGCGCCTGTCCGGCGGCGGTGCCGTACTCGACGTCGGCCTCCACGGAGGAGGTCTGAGCCGAAGCGGTGGTGGGCAGGCTCGCGCCGGCCGCGAGCGCGAGCATCGCGATCGCGCGCAGCATGAGCGTCCCTGGTCGAAGCGTCACGTCGCCCCCCGTGGGGTTCCGGTGGACCCCCGGCCACTCTAGCCGAGGGCATGACGGCCCAACGCCCTCCCGAGGGTTCGCTGACGACACAAACGTATAATCGCCACGCTTCGGACCCGTTCGCGTGCGGAGGTTCTCCCTGTGACTCAGATCCTCGCCCGCCTGCTTCGGGAGGCCTCTCGGTCCAAGCGCCGGCGCAGGGTTGCGGGGCCGCTCCTGCGCCTGATCGCCCCCGCGCTGCCGCGACGCTCGGCCCCGAAGGGTCCCGTCTTCGTGCTGGGAAGCCCCCGCTCGGGGACGAGCCTTCTGTTCGAGCTGCTCGATCGGTCCGCGCACCTCTCGTCGCTGGGGGGCGAGAGCCACCTGCTGTGGGAGCTCTATCACCCGTCATGGTCACCGGGGTGGTCCTCCCACAGGCTGGGCCCCGAATCCGTCACGCCGCGCGAGCGGCGGACGTTGTACTGGATCATCGACGTCCTCGCCGGCGGTCGTCGCTACCTGGACAAGTCGCCCCGGAACAGCATGCGACTCACCTACCTCGCCGAGCTGTTCCCCGACGCTCGGTTCGTCTTCGTGAAGCGCGACGGCCGGGCGGCGGTCTCCTCGCTCATCACGGGATGGCGTTCGGACAATCCCCGCTTCCCGGGAACGCGGCTGCGGGTCCCCCTTCGGATCGACGGCTATCCGGGAACGAACTGGAAGTACGTGGTCCCCCCCGGCTGGGAGGCCTATGCGCGTGGGCGATCCCTTCCGGAGGTGTGTGCCTTCCAGTGGGTCGCCGCGAACGAGTCGATTCTCGCCGGGAAGCCGTTAATCCCTCCCGAGCGGTGGATAGAGGTGGCGTACGAGGAGCTGGTGCGAGCTCCCAGCGAGGTGGCCGAGCGGATCCTCGTCGACCTGGAGGTTCCGGTGGATGCGGAGGTTCTCTCGTTCGCCGGCGAGCTGTCGCGACACGTCACCCGGGCCGTCACCCCACCTCGCCCCGACAAGTGGCGGGACGAGAATCCAATGGAGATCGAGCGCATCCTACCGGCGATCGCGCGCACGATGCGCCGGTTGGGTTACGAGCCCGACGGTCTCAGGTAACCGTGAAGACGGCCGCGCTCGTGCCCGTGAAGCGGAGGTCCACGTCCGTGCCTGCGTCCGAGGTGACGGTAACGAAGCCCGTAGTTGCGCCCGGGGGGACGATGGCGGTAATGAAGCGCTTCGAATCCACACTGAACGCCGCGGGCATCCCGCCGAACTTGACCGACGTCACGCCGACGTACTGGTTGCCGCCGACAAGGATGCGATCACCGGCCTGACCGGTCGGGGGATCGAGTCGGGTGATGACCGGCGTCCTGGGGATGCCGCAATCGATGTCGCCATCTGCCTCGTTCATGCACTCGTCCACCATCGCCGAGAACTGGGCCTGTTCCCACGCGTGGAAGTAGTCGGCATGGAGGGTGTAGATCGAGTTCGGATCGTCCTTCCCACCTCCGGACGCCAGGGTCGCGTTGCGCCCGTCCTGGATGGCGAAGCTCACCGCGAGGTGGATCTCCGGCACGGGGATGTAGCCCGTGGGACAGCTGTCGTGGATCGGGTAGGCCATATGGGACGAGTCGTTGCCTATGTCGACGGGAGGCACGCCGTCCCAGCAGGACGGGAACCTGACGTGTGCCCGCACCACGTCGCCGCTGACGCACAGATAGGGCTTCGTCGCGCGTGGGGAATAATCTCCCTCCCCGGGCCCGCAATCGAACCATACCTTGTCCAGCGGCTGTGACTCCGGTGGGGCGTTGGCAACGCCGGCGACTACCTTGAGGTTCGGCGGAAACGGCTGGATCCCAGAGGCGTCCGGCCACGCCCCCTGGTAGTACACGCTCACGTCAACGGGCTTGCGCCAGGTCGGCTCCCCCTGCGTGTTCGGCGTGTACAGGGATGGAATCCAGTAGCCAGCGGTGTCCTCCTGGAGGGGGCAGATGGTTCCACCGTTGCGAAGGTCGTCGTAGTTGGAGTTCTCGTCCGGCCTCGTGCCGAAGAACTCGTGGAGGTGGGCCGAGGGCACGCCGGGAGACACGATGGGATCGACCTGCTTGCTCTGGGAGTGCTTGCACTGACTCTTCCAGCCAGCATCGGGCTCCAGGGCCTGCGCCGAGGGGGCGCGAGCAACCCCGACGGCCGTCAGACCCAGCATCATCACCGCCAGGAAGAAGGCGGTCGGGCAGGATCGGGCGACCGGGGGACGGTGGTGGAACATGTGGTGAGCTCCCCTCGCTTGTTGGAGAGCGCGCGAAAGCGTGCCCACGTTCACCATCGGCAGTCAGGGAGGGAAGCTTGAGGGGAAGGTTCGCTACACCGTGCGGTCGCGTCCTCGTCGCGGCGTCAGGACGGCGGCCGCGCCGCGGCGCGTTTCTCCATCCCCGCCCATCCCGTACTGGTAGCCCCCGTAGCGGTAGCGGTAGCCGTAGTAGCCGCGGTAGTTGTAAGACCTGGCCGTGGATGGGTCGAAGTTGTTGAGCACCGCGCCTATGAGCGGGGCGTCCACCTGTTCCAGCTGATCGCGAGTATGGGCGACGCTCCCTCGGGTCGTGCCCTCCGCGTCCGCGACCAGAACGACCCCGTCGACGAGGGGGGCGAGCGCAGAGGAGTCTGCGACCAGGAGCACCGGTGGCGTGTCGAGGATGACGAAGTCGGCGACCTCTCGTAGCTCGGCGAGCAACTCGCCCATTCGCTCAGACTGGAGGAGCTCCGCCGGGTTCGCCGGCACGGGGCCGCTCGCGATGACCCGCAGGTTCTCCACCCCCGGGTCACGGAGCGCCTCCCAGGGCTGAACCTCTCCCGCCAGGACGTTGGAGAGGCCGACCTCGTTGGGGAGGCCGAAGAACTTGTGGAGCCGGGGCTTGCGAAGGTCGGCCGAGACCAGGATGACCCGCTTCTTGGCGTCCGCGAGGACGACGGCGAGGTTCGAGGCCGTCGTCGTCTTGCCCTCGCCCGGAATCGCGCTCGAGACCATGATGGTCTTCAGGCCTCGCTGGACGGAGGCGAAGAGGATGCTGGTTCGAAGGGTCCGGTAGGCCTCGGAGACGTTGCTCTTGGGCTGGTCCTGCGTGATGAGCCTGGCCTCGGACTTCTTCCTCCAGCGAGGCACCTGGGGGATGACGGCCATGACCGGGACGCCCGCGCGATCCTCGAGGTCGCTCCGCCCGCGCAGGCGGTCGTCCAGTTTCTCGCGGAGGAACGCCAGGCCGAACCCGAGCGCCAACGCCACGAGGAAGCCCGCCGCCACGTTCAGGACCAGGTTCGGGCTGGTGGGCTTGGTGGGCAGCGTCGCCGGCGCGACGATCTGCGGGGGGATCAGCTTCGTGGGGGAGAGGTCGTAGAGGAGGAGGCGAAGGTCGGCCATCTCCTGCTCGATCCGGCTCTTGTCGCTCTGGGCTATCGAGATGCCCTCGGGATCGTTGTTGGTGAGCGCGATCGATAGTGACTCGTTGGCTGCGGTGAGGTCCCTGTTGAGCTGGGCCATCTGGTCGGTGAGCGGCTTGCGGCGGGAGTCGAGGTCGGCGGTCGCCTGTGTGTTCCGGTCGAACTCGTAGGCAAGGGCAAACGCCTGAGCGATGGCCTGTGCCACCTGCGGATTGGGGTCCGAGGAGGAGATCTCAAGGTTGGTGGAGTCCGGCGGCACCGCGACCCGTAGCGTCTTCTTTATCCCCTGAGGCGGCACGACCCCTGTGAGCGCGTCACCGCCGCAAACCTCCGTGAGGTCGGCGTTGAGCGGGGTCAGCTCGCCCGACTCCAGGATCTGCGAGGCGCACTGGGCGACCGGGAACGAGTAGACGAGCGATTGCTCGGCGCTCATGTTCGGGCCCCCCTGCCGCGCGTAGATCTGCGCCAGGGGATCCGAGGCGATCACCGTGATCTTGGAGGTGTAGATGGGGGTTTGGCGTTGGGTTACCAGCACGGCCGCAAGGACGCCGACCAGCGTGATGGCGAGGATCGACCACTTCCGGGCCCACAGGACCCCGATGTATTCGCGAAGAGCGAAGCCGTCTTCCGGCTGGAGGGATTCGATCGAGCTCATGTCCGAAGGGCCACTCTCTGTGTTCGCGTTGGCGGGCCGATGACGGCTGCTGAGTGTATCAGAGGGGTCAGCGGAAGGTGGAATATCCGAAGATTGTGACAGTCCGTGGCATCGGCGGCCGGCCTTTCAGGTCGGTTCGATCGGGGGCACGCCGACCTCCGGATCGATCTCGGAACGGCGCCCATAGCGCTTCCTCCCGCGCGCCTTGAGGACGTCGCGGAGCACCGTGAGCTGCAGGACGCCCCGCGAGCGCCAGATGAGCCCTAGGTAGAGAATCGAAGCGACGACCCCGAAGGCTACGAGGCTGAGCAGGGACTCCCCCAGCGCCAGCCTCGCGAGCAGGCCGAGCCCTCCGAAGCAGAACAGCGAACCCAGGGCCACGGTCCAGAAGCCCTGGCCTACCGGGCTCATCTTCAGGAGTACGCGCAACTCGACGATGGCCGCCAGGTTGTTCGCCAGGATGCTCGCCAGCGTGGCGACGGCGGCCCCCTCGAGTCCGTACCGGGGGATCAGGACAAGGTTGAGGCCGATGTTCAGCGCGAGCGCCACGACCGTGTTGAGGGTGTTCAGCAGGCTGTACCCGCCCATCAGCAGGACCGTGTTGGCGGGCCCGGCGGCCATGCTGAACAGTTGCGCGAGCGCCAGGGTCATGAGCGCGGTCTGACCGACGACGAACTCCTGGCCGAACACGCCGAGGATGACGGGAGCGAACGCGGCCATGGTCAGGTAGATGGGCCAGGAGGAGAGCATGAGCCAGTTCGTGGACGTCTTGTACATGCCCTCGGCCCGTTCGTTGTCCCCGCGGGACAGAAGGGCGCTCAATTGAGGGGAGATCGTGAGGAACAGGATCGTGAGCGCGAACGATCCCAGATGGATGTATCGGCTCGATGCGGCGTAGACGCCGGCGTCCACGGTGGATCTCAGACCGCCGAGAAGGAGCGTCGAGAGCCAGGTGACGGACGTGGTGAACACCGCCCCGAACGCCCGCGGCGCGGCGAATCGCCAGAACTCCGATGCGAGCCGGCGGGTGGGCGTCGGTGGAAGCGATCCGGGAGAGGCTCGGTCCTCGACCCTTCGGAGCAGGCGGTAGAGCCACAGCAGGGCCGCCACGAGGCCGAGCGCGACCGGGCCCGCGTAAGCCAGGGTCACGGCGATGCCGCCCATGCCCGCGAGGATCACTATGACGGCGAGGAGCGGCCGGAGGAGCGGCCTTCCGATGTTGTTGACAACCACGAGGGGGATCATCGTGTGGAACCCGCGCGTGGCCGATGTCACGACCGTCGAGGCGGCGTTCAGGCCGACGAAGGGCGCAAGGACCCGGATGTAAGGGATCAGGCGCTCGACGTGCTCTCCCTTCGCGACCAGCTCGGCGAGTTGAGGTGCGAATACGAAGAGGCATCCGCCGAGGAGAGCTCCCATCCCGAGGACGGGCAGGAGGCCGATGAGGATGGTTCGCCGCAGGTCCGCTACTCGCCCGAGCTCGCGGTAGCGGGGGATCATCCTTATCAGTCCCACGTCCGCGCCTAGCTTCGTCAGGCTGCTCGCGATGAGGAACAGGGCGAGCGCCTCGTAGAACGCGCCCGTTCGGTTCACGCCGAGGCCACGGGCGAGGACCACCACGAACAGGAACCCGCACAGGCCCGCGATGATGCTCCCCGCGAGCTTGATGGCGCCGTCTCGAGCGACGCCCGACATGTCGTCCCGCGTGCCCTGGCGGCGCGTGGTGGTGTCCCGCCGTGGCATGGCGGTGCAGTCTACCGGTCGACCCGACGCCGCCGGCCTCCGCGGCCCCCACGGCCGCCGGAGCGGAGCGCGTCGCGAAGCACGGAGAGCTCGAGGGCGTCCCTGTTCCGCCAGAGCACCGCGAGGTAGGTCCCGGTAGCGATCGCCCCGAAGGCCAGGAACGCGACCGGAGCCGTCCCGAAGGCCAGGCGAGTCGCGAGTCCAAGGGCCCCGAAACACGCGGCGGACGCGCCGGCCGCGATCCAGAGGCCCGGACCGAGCGGGCTCAACCTTTGCAGCACCCAGAGCTCCACCACGGCGGCCACGTTGTTTACCACGATGCTGACCGCCCACGAGATCGCGGCGCCGGTGAGCCCGTACCGGGGGATCAGCACCAGGTTCAATCCAACGTTTAGCAGGAGCGCCACGACGGTGTTCGCCGTGTTCACCATGCTATGACCGGCCATGAGCAGGATCGTCGCCGCCGGACCGGCCGCCATGCTGACGAGCATGGCGAGGGCCAGGATGGTGAGCGCCGTCTGCCCGGCTACGAACTCGCCGCCGAACACCCGAAGTAGCACCGGGGCGAAGGCGGCCAGGGTGAGGTAGATCGGCCACGATGCGAGCATCAGCCAACCCGTCGAGGTCCGGTAGATGGAGGCCGCCCCCTCGGAGTCGTTCTTCGCGAGCAGGGCGCTGATCCGGGGCGAGATGACGAGGTACACGACCGTGATCGCGAAGGATCCGAGCTTCACGTAGCGCGTGGCGCCGTTGTAGATCCCCGCGTCCGCCGTTGAGCGAAGGGCGCCGAGAAGCAGCGTGTCGAGCCAGGTGACCGTCGTCGAGAAGACGGCCGCGAACGCCCGGGGAGCGGCGAACCTCCAGAACTCGGAGGCGAGCGTTCGGGTCGGAACCGGGCGGGCCTCCTCGTCCGTCGCCCGTCGCTCGGCGCGTCCGAGCAACCGCAGCAGCCAGGCGAGCCCGGCGAGGAACCCCACCGCGACCGGCGTAGCGTAGGCCAGCGCGATCGCGACCCCTCCCAGGCCGGCCGCGATCGCGGCCAGGGCCAGCAGGGGCCGGGCGATGGGCCGCCCGATGTTGTTGATGACGACTAGCGGGATCATCGTCTGAAACCCTCGCGTGGCGGCCAGGACGACCGCAGAGGCGGCGGTGACCGATACGAACGGCGCCAGGACCCTGATGTAGGGCACGATCGCCTCAGCGTGGCGGCCGTCGGCGACGAGGTCCGCGATTCGAGGCGCGAGGGCGAAAAGGACTGCCCCGAGCGCGGCTCCCAGGACGAGAACGGGAACGAGCGCGATCCGCACGGTGCGGCGGAGGTCGAGCGGGCGCCCGAGCGCGCGATACCTGGAGATCATGCGGGCCGATCCCGCGTCGGCCCCGAGCTTCGCCAGACTGCTCGCGATCAGATAGAGGGCGACGGCCTCGTAGAACGCCCCGGTGCCGGCGGGGCCGAGCTGCCGGGTGATAACCACCACGAAGAGGAATCCGAAGACCCCGGCGCAGATGCTGCCCGCGAGCTTGATGAACCCATCCCGGGCCACGCCGACCAGCAGGGAACGCCTGGGCTCTGACATCGGTCGTGGAGTCTAGATCGCGTCCGTTATCCTGGGCCCTCGTGAGCTTTCGACAGCGGCGCAGCGGATCTCAGGAGGCCATCCTGCTGATGCCCGCGGCTGCCGGCTCGGCCGGGATGGGCGTCGTGGCGGCGCAGGCCCCCCTCGTCGGGGCGGGCGCGGGCGCGCTAACAATCCTGACGCTCATGCCGTGGCGCCTGCTGTTCGTGCTCATGACGGGCGCCGCCATCTTGAACCGGTTCCGATTCGACGTCGCCGGGGTAACGCTGCAGCCGGCCCACCTGATCCTCGTGCCCGTCCTGCTTCGCGTCTTGCTGTTCATGCGCAGCGACGCGCGACCTCGCTGGCGCTGGCCCGAGACGGTCATCGTCCTGTTCATCGCGGTCCAGTTCACGTCGAGCTATCTCTTCGCCGAGGTCCGGCTGAGGAGCCTCCTCGTCGCCGGTTTGCTCCTCCTGGGTGTCCTGGCCTATCTGGCGGTGTACTTCGGGGTCTGCGACCGGAGGCGGCTGATCTTCGCCGCGAGGGCCCTCTTGATCGCGGCCATGGCCAACTCGGCGATCGCCCTCCTCGCGGTGGCCGCCTACTACACGGTCGGGTCGACGTTCGGCGTCAGCGTCGGGGGCATCGGGGCACCGGCGGCCGGTCTCGCGGCCGAGTACAACATCCTTGGCTCCATGTCCGCGTCGGCGGCGCTGGCGTTCGTGGTGCTTATGCGCGAGGACAACCCACTGTTCCCGCGGAGGTACAGCCTCCTCGGCTTCTGGCTGTGCACCGGCGCCCTGGTCGCGAGCCTCACAAGAGGCGCATGGATCGCCTTCGCGGTCGGGCTCCTCGCCTCGCTGCTCATCCGCCGGCGTGCCACGCGCCGCAACCGGCTGGCCCAGATCGGCCTGACCTCGCTCGCTCTCGGCGTCGGTGTCCTTGGGCTGTTCCAGATCGCCGTGGCGCCCTCGGACGTCTCCTCCCCGGACAACGCCGTCGTGGTGAGAGCTCAACGACTCCTCCTGTTCTCCGAGGGCTCGGGACAGAACCGCGTGTCCGAGTGGCAGACGGCGCTCCGCGAGGTTCCGAAGTCGCCCATCCTCGGCCTCGGCACCAATTCCTATGGCCAGCGCCACGCCGCCCCCAAGAAGCGCCCCTCGGAGGCGAAGGGCGCCTACATCGGCAACCTCTACATCCGCACCCTCTACGACTCAGGGGTGGTGGGTCTGGTGCTGTTGCTGACCTTCCTCGTGGCCGTGCTGTGGCCCAAGCGGATCTTCCGGGTCTCCCGAGGCGACATCGCGCCGGTTGCGTGGGCCCTCATGTTCATGTACTTCACGATGGGCGTGGCCTTCGTTGCCACGGACGCTTCGTTTCAGCTCTGGCCATGGATCGTGCTCGGCATGACCAGAGCGGCCCGCTCGCTCACGGTTCGGCAGGACTCGATGGGGCGGGCGCTTCCGGCGACCGATGGGGATCGCGCTGGAAACGGGCATCGCGGCGGAGGGAACGGCCACCGTGGCGGCTCGGGCAACGGCAAGTTACTGGAGGCGCTGAAACAGGACGCCGGGGCGGAGCAGCCCTGGCCGGGCAGCAGGAGCGGGCTCAGGCATGACGGCTTCTGAGGAGAAGCCTTCCGAAGAGGACGGAACCGAGGGGGGCCTCCCCGGCGCTCCTCCCCGGGTCCTGTACATAGGCGGGGGCACGAAGAGCGGCAGCACCCTCCTCGACCTCATGCTCGGCCAGGTTCCCTCCTTCTTCTCGGTGGGGGAGCTTCGCCAGATATGGCAGCGCGGTTTGGTTGAGAACTCGCGCTGCGGGTGCAAGGAACGGTTCTTCGACTGTCCCTTCTGGAAAGCGGTGGGCGGGGAGGCGTTCGGGGGATGGGGCAACGTGAACGTCCAGGAGGTGCTCGCCTTGCGGAACTCCCTCGACACGGTTTCTTCTCTTCGGGAGTTGAAGGCCGACTCATCGGACCCGAGGGTGGACGGGGGGATCGAGCGATACGTGGGGATTCTCGACCCGCTCCTTCGGGCTATCGGACACGTCTCGGGTGCGCGCGTCATCGTGGACTCTTCCAAGACGCCGTCGCACGCGCTGCTGCTCAGGAAGGTTCCGGGGATGGACCTCCGATTGGTCCACCTCGTTCGGGACAGCCGCGGCGTCGTCTTCTCCTGGCGGCGCTCGACACGAGGGAAGGCGCGTCGAAGGAAACTCCGAAGCCTGCGAACGAGGCTCGGGATGAGCGCCGCGGCCTCGATGCGATGGCTCTCCTACAACGCCAGAATCCCCTCGCTCGGCGCGCTCGGCGTCCCGTATCACCTCGTTCGGTACGAGGACCTCGTTCGCGAGCCCCGCGCGAACCTCCAGCGCATCCTCGACCACGCCGGCTCACCTGCCGAGGGCTTCTCCCTGCCGTTCCTCCGAGACGGCGGCGTGTTCCTCGGCCCGAACCACACGGTGTACGGGAACCGCCTCCGTTTCTCGTCGGGCGAGCTCGCGCTGCGCGTGGACGACGAGTGGCTCCAGAAGATGCCCGGCATCAGCCGCTTGTGGGTGACGGCCATGACGTTTCCACTGCTTCGCAAGTACGGCTATGCGTTGCGGCCCCGGAAGGCCCCGGCGATCCCGGCCCCGGACACCGCGGCTCGCTGATCGATCCCGATGGGATCCCCCAACGTCGTGCTGGTGACGGTGGACTGCCTCCGGCGCGATCGAATCTCGGCCTACGGCCACGAACGGCGAACGACCCCTTTCATCGACTCCCTCCTGGACCGAGCGCTTCACTGCACCTCGGCCCACAGCGTGTCGTCCTGGACGTGCCCGGCCGTCGTCTCGTTGCAGAGCGGCCTGTATCCACACCGGCATGGGGGCGGTCTGGTGCCGGGCGAGCCGAAGAACCTGAGCAAGCACAACCTTCCCACCACCACCCCCAGCGACATCCCGCTTCTCTCCGACCTCCTCGGCGCAAGGGGCTACGCCACCGCCGCCGTCGGTGCGATCTGGAACGCTCATCTGTCGCTTCCGGGCAGGTTCGGCCACATGGTCATGCTCGAGAAGTCCGCCCCCAAGGTTCTCCGACGGGCGGAGAGGTGGATGCGAGCGCAGGACGGCCCGTTCTTCCTCTGGCTCCACCTCGGGGACGCCCACGAGCCCCTGAACGTTCCCAGGAGGATGTGGAACGCCTTCGGCGATGTGCCGAGGCTTCCCAACGTGCGGCGTTGGGACTTCACGAAGTCGGGCGCCGACGTCGAATCTGAGGCGTTTGCTCGCTATCGCGATGCGCGCGTCCGGCTCTACGACGTCGCGATTCGGGCGGTGGACGCCACGATCGCCGATCTCTGGTCGGCGCTGGAGTCGGCCGGCCTCCGCGAGCGGACCGTGCTCGTTCTGACGTCCGACCACGGAGAGGAGTTCTGGGAGCACCGGGAGGAGGAGCTCCGGGATTTCACGGACCCACGCGACGTGTACGGAGTCGGCCATGGCCACAACCTCTTCCAGGTCCACACGCTCGTCCCCTTGATCGTCTGCGGGCCGGGCATCCCCGCTCGGGAGATACGCAACAACGTGAGCCTCGTCGACGTCTTCCCGACGGTCCTCGAGGCCGCCGGCATGGACGGCCCGGAGGGGGACGGCCGGTCACTTCTCGGCAGGGAGGAGGAGCGGCCGGTCCTGTCCGAGGGCATCGCCTATGGCTTCGAGAAGCGGTCGGTCGTCCTCGGGGACCGCAAGCTGCTGTCCTCACCCGGTGACGGGTACGAGCGCGTCTTCGGACTCGGCCCGGACCGCCAAGAGGTGGGGGTCATCGAGGACCCCGCGGAAACGGAACGCCTCCGCCGGCACCTCCCGGGCGAGTCCTCGGTGGTGGGGGAGCAGGTCGAAGCGACCGAGGAGATCCTGGAGCATCTGCGGGGCCTCGGCTACATCGAGTGACCAACGCCGTCCGCCGAGGCCTCCGCCTCAGGGTCGAGTCGACGGCTGCTCGCGAAGCACGAAGCGCTTCAGCTTCCCGGTCGGCGTTCGGGGAAGCTCGGAAACGACTTCGAACGACTTCGGAACCTTGAACGCGGCCAGGCGCCGCCTGCACGATCGCCGAAGCTCCGCCGGCAGATCGGAGCCGTCCCACTCCGGCTCGCGCCGCACGAAGGCCACCAGGACGGGGACCCCGCTGCCGTCGTCGGAGGTCACGACGGCCGCCTCGGCCACACCGGGGTGCCCCCGCAGGACCTCCTCGATCTCGCCCGGAGCCACCCACACCCCGCCCAACTTGACGAGGTCGTCCAGGCGGCCCTCGCAGAACAGGCGACCCTCGACCATCCGGACGAGGTCTCCCGTGCGCATCCAGTCTCCGGAGTACGTGCGAGCGGTGAGCTCCGGGCGGCGCCAGTAGCCTGCGAACGTCGTCGGACCGCGAATCCAGAGCTCGCCCGATTCCCCCTCGGCGACCTGCTGCTGATCCGGGTCGAGGACTCGGGCCTCGTATCCGTCGAGGGGCCGACCCGCGCTGCCGGGGAGGACGTCGTGGGGCCGGTTGGAGGTGACGTGGTGCAGAGCCTCCGTTGAGCCGAGGCCGTCCAGTGGGGGCAGGCCGAACCGGTCGCGGAAACGGGCAAAGAGGTCTTCCGCTAGAGCCTCTCCGGCCGAGATCACCATGCGGATGGAGTCGGGAAGCCGCGCTTCCTCGAGGCGCGACAGCCCGTCGAAGAACGCGGGCACTCCGAAAAGGAGGGTCGGCCGGGCACGGTTCAAGAGGCCCTCGACCCTCCCGGGCACGACCGGAGCGTCGTCCACGACCACGGCGGCGCCCGCGGCCGCCGGGAGGTACACGGAGTTCCCGAGGCCGTACGCGAAGAACATCTTCGAGACGGATAGCACGACGTCGTCGGGCTCCATGGCGATCACCTGCCGGCTCAGCGCCGACGGGGCCGCCCGGAGGTGACGGTGGCGGTGCATCGCGGCCTTCGGAAGGCCCGTCGTCCCCGACGTGTACAGCCACAGCGCGACGTCATCCTCCGTCGTCGGCGCGGCGCGAAGCGAGGCGGGTCTTCCGCAGACCTCCTCCCATGTCAGGGCTCCCTCGCCGGAGACGCTCCCTCCCACGAGCACGCAAGGCACGTCGGAGCGCCGCGTGGCCGGAAGGACGGCCGAAGCCGAAGCGCCGTCGCAGACCGCACCTCGGGCCTCGCTGTCGCTCAGCAGGAAGTGGACGTCAGCGGCTGACAGCCCCGAAGCCACCGGCACCGGAACGAGGCCCGCCTTGATGGCACCCCAGAACGCGAAGACGAACTCGACCCGGTCGCGAGTCGCGACCAGGACGCGGTCGCCGACATCGAGCCCCAGGCCGAGAAGCCCAGATCCGGCGGCGTCCGTCGCCTCCACCACCTCCTCATAGGTCCAGGTCCGCCCCTCGCGCACGAGGTACGGACGCTCGGCACGCCCGGCGACCAGGTTGCGCTCGAGTAGGTCGGTTGTGGCGTTGTAGCGGGGAGGATCCGCTGCCTGATTCGAGCCAAGGGCCCTCACCCCGGGTCTCCGGTCACCCGCGCGATGTCGGCCTGGTCGAGGAGGCCGTTCCAGGTTGCGGTGGGGAGGACCTCGAGGACGACGAAGGCGATCGTTCCCTGCAGCGCCGCGGCATAGCGCCTCCAGGCGTACGGACGCGGCGGGCCGTCGCCCGACCACCATTCGAGGACCGCGGCCCGGACACAGGGTTCGTCCCGATCGCTCCCGACCTCGTAGCCGAGCTTTCGTACACGCGCGCTCGCGAACACCTCACCGAGGTGGATGCGGCCATCCGCGATCGGGCCGGCCAGTTCGGGTCCGGCCGCAGCCGGGTCGACGTAGGCGAGGTTGTACGACAGTTTCGAGTCGCGGTACCGGTAGCGGGTGCAGCGGCGGAGGAGGTCGGCATCCGGCGGTAGTGGCGGCGAGACCCATCCGGGGTGGGGAGGTTTGATGCGCGCCTGGGAAACGACCTCGAGCTCGGGTGGGGCTCCGACGTGCCGCTCGATCACCGACGCGAGGGAGATGTCCCGGGCGCGGAGCACGTCCAGGAGACGCTTCATCGACTCCCCGCTATTGCCCGTCATGGCGACCGGGACCCGTTCGCCTCGGGACGGGGGGCTCTGCCCACGGCGCCCGCGATGGCCGTCACGTCGAGGACGAGCCGTCGAAGGGTGGCCACGTCGATGGAGCCGTCTTCGCCGGCCGGTTGCTCCCCATCGGTGACGGCCACGACCAATCCGTCGGCCCCGGCGGCGACTGCCGCACGTGCGACGGCCGGTACCAGGCGTCCGGAGGCCACCGTCTGCGTGGGATCCGCCAGGATGGGGAGGTGCGTTGCGCGCTTCAACAGGGGCACTGCATTGATCTCGAAGCGCGGCCGTCCCCCCGGATCGAAGGTCCTGATGCCCGACTCGCAGAGCATCACCCTGCCGTTGCCGTTGGTGAGGACGTACTCGGCGGCCAGTAGGAACTCCTCCACGGTCGCGCCCGCGCCGCGCTTCAGCAGCACCGGCAGCCCGATGCGGCCAAGCTCCCGCAGCAGGCTGAAGTCCTGCATGTTCCTGCTGGCGGCCTGGACCACATCCGCGACCGGCACGACCAACTCCAGCTCGCGGGGGTCCGACACCTCCACGCTCAGGAACAGGCCCTCCGCGTCCGCCGCACGCCGGGCACGGCGGAGGCCCTCCGGACCGATCGCCGAGGGGCCATCCGCCCGAGATCGGCCGGCGAACTCTCCCGCATGCAGTCCGGTCGCGCCGGCGGCACGGATGGCCGCGGCGAGTCGATTGACATCGGTCCCTCGGCGCACGGGCGGAAGGCCGGCCAGCATGAGCACCGGCGCGCCGTCTCCCACGACGATCCCCTCGCCCGGCGAACGGCCGGCCTCCGCACGGATCGAGACGGCTCGGTCGCTTCCGAAGACGACGCGGCTCGCGAGGCAGTACGGGTCGGGTACTCCGACGATCCGTTCGACGGAGGGCAGGGAGCGGAGGTGCTCGACGGGGACGTGGCGGATTCCGTCTCCTACGCTGAGCGCCGCCCAGCCGTCGCCGATGGTGACGGGACGAGCGCCCACGTTCAGCCGGCCGACGGCCTCCGCCACCTCCTCCCACCCCGCCGTTGCGGTCGGGTCCAGTAGCAGGACGAAGACCGGCTCGGGTGACGACACGGCCACTAAGCCGCCCTCCCGATCGCCGCGGCGACGCGGTCGAGCGCGCGCATGAACTCGCCGAAGCGCCCGGCCTCCAGGGACTGGGCGCCGTCCGAAAGAGCCGTGGCGGGGTTCGGGTGAACCTCGAGCATCACGCCGTCCGCGCCGGCCGCCACACCCGCGAGCGCGACCGGCGTAACCAGGTCGGAACGCCCGGTGCCGTGAGACGGATCCACGATCACCGGCAGGCCACCTCGGAGCTGCATGTCCGGGATCGCGGCGATGTCCAGGCTGTTTCGGGTGGAGGGCTCGAACGTCCGGCTCCCGCGCTCGCACAGCACTACCCGGTCATTCCCCCAGCCGCGGATGGCGTCGGCCGCCGCCAGGACCTCGTCGACGGTGGCGGTGATCCCGCGCTTGAGCAGAATGGGCATGCCGGCCGCCGCCGCCGCCCGCAGAAGCGCCGCGTTTTGCATGTTCCTCGCTCCGATCTGGATCATGTCCGCCCAAGTGGCCACCAGGGGGACGTCCTCGGCCGACATGGCCTCGGTGATCACTCCCATGCCCAGGCGGTCGGCGACCTGGCGCATGATTCGGAGGCCCTCGAGGCCCAGTCCCTGGAAACTGTACGGCGACGTCCTGGGCTTGAAGGCTCCCCCTCTGAGGAGGACGGCGCCCGCCCTCTGCACGGCGATGGCCGTTTCGAGGAACTGCTCGGGACCCTCCACCGAGCACGGACCGGCGATGATCCGGACGGGGTGCCGGGCACCGATTCGAACGCCGGCGACCTCGACGGTCACGTCGTCCTGTGGCGTGGGGATCACCGAGGCGCTCATTGGTCCGCGTCCGTCAGGGCCTCGAGGGCGAGGACGTAGCTGCGCCACCCGAATCCGGCGACGACGCCCCGGCAGGCTCCCGCAACCACGTCGACGTGGCGGAAATGCTCCCGCGCGGCCGGGTTGGACAGGTGCACGGCCACGGCCGGTACGGGAACGGCCGCCAGCGCATCCCGGACGGCCACGCTGGTGTGGGAATAGCCGGCGGCGTTGATGAGGATGCCGTCCGCCCACGTCCGGGCATCCTGGATCTCCCTGACGAGCTCGCCCTCCACGTTCGATTGGACGGAGCGGGTCGTGACGCCAAGCCGCCCGGCGTGCTCGGCGATGCGCCGGTCGATCTCCTCGAGGGTGAGCGCGCCGTAGATCTCGGGTTCGCGTTCGCCCAGGAGGTTGAGGTTCGGCCCGTGGAGGACCAGGACCTTCTCCATACGGCGTGCCCCCGGCCGCGGATCGTTCCCCCGGTCAGCCACGATGGGAGACCTCGGACGGGAGGAGCGCCTCCAGGGCAGAGCGCGGATCGACGTCGCGGAGGAGCCGGGCGCCGCCGGGGGCGGGCACCACGAAGACGGACTGTCCCCCGATGCGTTTCTTGTCCGCCGTCATGGCCTCCAGCATGGCGCCTCCGGAGAGCCCTTCGGGCGGGACGACAGGAAGTCGAAGCCGGCCGAGGAGCGCCGAGAGCCGTTCCGGTAGGCCTTCGGGGCCGATGCCGTGGGTGGCGCCGAGCCGGGCCGCGGCAACCAGGCCGATCGCCACCGCCTCGCCGTGGGAGGTCTCGAAGCCGCTCGCGGACTCCACCGCGTGCGCGAACGTGTGGCCGAGGTTCAGCGCCTTTCGTACCGACCGGTCGGTGGCATCCTCGCTCACGAACCCGGCCTTGATGCGAATCGCCTGCTCGACAAGCCATTCGAGGTTCTCCGGGAGTCCGGTCTCGTCGAGAGGCGAGGTCTCGAGCCATTCGAAGACGAGCGGCGAGGCGAGCAGCGCGGCCTTCACGATCTCGGCGAGGCCGCCACGCGTCGCGGCCGGCGGTGCCGACCTCACCGTGGTCGGATCGACCATCGTGAGGATGGGGTGGTGAAACGCCCCCACGAGGTTCTTAGCCCCGGCGTGGTCGATCGCCACCTTTCCACCCAGGGAGGCATCGACCATGGCGAGCAGGGTGGTGGGAACGTTGACCAGGGACACGCCGCGGGCGAAAGTTGCGGCCGCGAACCCGGCCGCGTCCAGCGCCGCGCCTCCTCCGACCGCCACCACGACCGCCGTCCGATCCAGGCGGCGGTGGCGAAACGTCTCCCAGATTCCGGCGACCACCTCCACTCTCTTCGCCGATTCCCCGGATGGCAGCACGACACGAGGACCGGAACGGAATCCCCCTTCCCGCAGGGCGGAGGAGATGCGGTCTCCGAGGATCGGGTCGACACTGCGATCGATCACTACGACGGCGTCCTCGGACGCGGCCGCCACGCGGCGAAGGCGCGCCCCCAGGTGACGCAACACGCCCGAGCCGATGGCGACCTGGTATGGGCCGCCCGGACCTCTGACCGTGATCGCCGCCGTCGCGTCTCCCTCGTCCCGTCTCCACCGGCGGTATCGACCGGCGAGCTCGTGCCCCACGTCGCCGGGACTTCTTGCCGTCGTCGCGAGCTCTTCGCCCGCCTTCGCGTAGAGGCGCGAGCGCTCCCGGAGTAGCTCGCGGATGCGTCGGGACGGATCGGGCCGAAGAAGGGGACGATCGGGTCCGGCTTCGAGGCGGCGTTCCAGATCGTCCGGGTCTGCTGTGAGCACCGCCGCCACGGCGCCGCGGGTCAGGGCGGCGAAGGACGGCCCGTCGAGGGCTGCTCCACCTCCCGTCGCCACGACAGCCGCCGAGAGCCGCGTCGCGTCTCCGACGACCTCTCGTTCGAGGCTGCGAAAGGCGGGCTCGCCGAGATTCGCGAGGATCTCTCCCACCTGCCGGCCCGCTCGCCGCTCGATGACCTCGTCGAGATCGAAGAACGGCAGGCCGAGGAGGGAGGCCGCGACCCGCCCCGCCGTCGTCTTGCCAGTCGCCATGAAGCCCGTGACGACCAGGAGCGGCCGCCCGGGGGGCAGGGCAGGAACCGGAAGGAAGGAAGCGTTCACGTCATTGCCCAGTCTCGCCCCGCGCAGCCACGGGCGGCACGTCCCCCGGGAGGTCGGAAGAGCTGACCGCATGCCACGCGGCGAGCATCGCGTCGAGCCTGTCGGACCCGAAGCGGTCGACGAGCGCCTCCGCAAGCACCCATGCGACCATGGCCTCCGCGACGACGCCTGCGGCGGGGACGGCGCAGACATCGGATCGAACGTAGGGCGCGTCGGCGGCGTGCCCCGTCAGGAAGTCGACGGTGGGCACGCGGGCGCGCACGGAGGAGAGGGGCTTCATCGCCGCCCGCAGCACGACGGGCCGTCCGTTGGTGACCCCTCCCTCCAGGCCACCGGCCATGTTGGTTCCGCGCGCGAGCCTCCCATCCCGCCATTCGATGGAGTCCTGGGCACGCGTGCCCGGCATCGCCGCCACCTCGAAGGCCGGTCCTACCTCCACGCCCTTGACGGCCGGGATGGAGCAGACGCCCCGAGCGAGGAGCCCGTCGAGCTTGCGGTCCCACTGGACGTAGCTTCCGAGGCCGGCCGGCACCCCGGTCGCGAACACGCAGAAGACGCCGCCGACAGTCTCGCCGCCCGAGCGTGCTCCGTCGATCGCCGCTCGCATCCGTTCGGAAGCCGAGGGGTCGGGGCACCGGACCGGGTCGGCCTCCGCGGCGGAGAAGAGGCGGGCCAGGGCGCCTTCGTCCAGGTGGCCGAGGCCTCCACCGAGGTTCGCTCCGACGTCCGCGATCTGCAAGACGAAGCTCCCAACCCGGGCGCCGAAGCTGCCAAGGAGCTCCTTGGCGAGGGCTCCGGCCGCGACCCGCGCGGCGGTCTCGCGGGCGCTCGCCCGCTCTCGCACGGTTCGAAAGTCGTCGATCCCGTACTTCATTCGCCCCGCAAGGTCGGCGTGCCCCGGGCGGGGGGCGGTCAGTCGAGCCGGGTTGGACGGCTGGTTCGCGAAGTCCCGGTTCGGGATGCGAAGAGTGACGGGCGCGCCCGTGGTCCGGCCGCCTCGCACGCCGCTGGTGACCTCGACCAGGTCGCGCTCGATCCTGGTCGAGCGGGCGCCGCGCCCGTAGCCGGTTTGGCGTCGCGCGAGGTCCCGGTCGAGGGTCGGGGCCTCGACGCGAATCCCGGCGGGAAGGCCCTCCACGATGGCCACTAGGTCCGGGCCGTGGGACTCCCCGGCGGTCAGAAGGCGGAGCATCCGAGGAACCTCCCCAGCGAACCGCCTCCCGCGGTCGCCGACGCCGACGGTGAGCCGCTCGCGCCATCGAGGGCGAAGTAAGCCGCGTGCCGCATGACCTCGACCGGTGCCGAGAGGCCCGTCCACAACTCGAAGGACCGGGCCCCCTGCTCGATGAGCATCTCGATCCCCTCCACGGTGAGGCAGCCGGCCGCCCGGGCGGCCTCGAGCAACGCCGTCCGTCGAGGTCGATACACGAGGTCCACCACCGTCAGCCGGTCGTGCAGAAGGGAGGGTGGCACGACCGGACCACGGAGCGCCGGATCCCCGACTGGGGTGCAATTGACGAGGAGATCCGCCGTCTCGAGAGCGCCGGAGAACGAGGTGGAACCGAAGGCCGTGAACCCCAGGGCCGGGGAGCCGCCCCCCGCTGGGGGGCGTCGGGGGATCCGATCCCTGAGGACATCCTTGGTGCCCCGCGCGACGTCCGAAATCAGCCGCCGCCCCGCGTCCTCGTTGCGGCCGGCGACCGCGACGGAAGCGCCCTCTCGGAGAAGAGCCGCGGTGACGGCGCGTGCGGCCCCGCCGGTGCCGATCACGACCGCCTTCCTGGTCGGCGACTCGCGAACGCCGCGAAGGGCGGCAAGGAAGCCGTCGCCGTCGGTGGACTCGCCGCGGGCCAGCCCGCCGGAGAACACGACGGTGTTGACGGAGCCGGCCGCGGCGGCGGCGGGCCCGATTTCGTCCAGCATCGGCAGGACGGCCTGCTTCAACGGGGCCGTCACGTTCAGGCCATGCAGGGACGCGCGAAGCCCCGGGAAGAGCGACGGCAGCTCACCCTCCTTGACTCGGAGCCCCCGGTAGTCCACGTCCATCCCCGCCGCGGCGAAGGCCGCACGCTGCATGACGGGCGAAACGCTGCCTGCCACCGGATCCCCGATGAGGGCGAGCCGCAGGTCCTTCCCCGGGGGTTTAGGCGCCTCGGCCATGGAGGAAGTCCAGGAAGTCGGGGAAGGAATCGGCCAGGTAGCGGAGGCCGGTCACGCGCACCGGTGCCGCGCTGATGAGGCCGGCAACCGCGAAGGCCATGGCGAGACGGTGATCCTCGCGGGCGTCGCACGCACCCCCTCGCAGCCGGGTGGGTCCGTTCACTACGAAGCCGCCCGGGAGCTCCTCGACGTCGGCGCCCATGGCGCGGAGG
>JACDCJ010000071.1 GCA_013817655.1 Actinosomnolentus pattersoniae (SeqCode) | reverse complement strand
AGCAGGCTTGCCTACGCGACGCCGTCGCTCACGGTCTGGATCTTCGTGTTGTTCGTGAGCTTCATCCACCTCTCGGTGTTGGCGGCCTACGTGTACCGGTGGCTCGCCGTGCGGCATCTGCTCGTCGCGGATGAGACCTACGCCCCGAAGGCCCATGCGGACGAGGTGATCGCTCTCCACTAGACCAGTCGGCCGCCGCCCCTCGGTTCCCCCGACGAGGGGCTTTGCTACACTGCCCGCGCCGGGCGAGGCACCGGCAAATACACACGCTCGGGGACTCGTCCCGGGGTCCCGGTGAACCGGGTCGGGGCGGGGTCGAACCGGCGGAGGCCAGAACCGGAGGGAGGAACCATCATGCCTGTCGCCACGCGGCGGGAGTTGCTCGAGGCTGGAGTCCATTTCGGGCACCAGACGCGGCGTTGGAATCCGAAGATGGGGCGGTTCATCTTCGGGGAGCGCTCCGGCATCTACATCATCGATCTCGAGAAGACCCTGACGGGCCTCGACGAGGCCTACGAGTTCCTGATGGATGTCGGGCGCCAGAACGGGGTGGTCCTGTTCGTCGGGACGAAGAAGCAGGCGCAGGAGACCGTCGCCGAGCAGGCATCACGAGTGGGCATGCCGTACGTCAACAACCGCTGGCTCGGCGGGATGCTGACGAACTTCCAGACGATCTACGGACGGCTGAAGCGCCTTCGAGAGCTCCGGGACATGGAGCGCTCTGGCGCCCTGGAGTTCCTGGCGAAGAAGGAAGCGCTGAAGCTGCGGCACGAGAAGGAGAAGCTCGAGCGCAACCTCTCGGGGATCCAGGACATGGAACGGGTCCCGAACGCGATCTTCGTCATCGACACGAAGAAGGAGCACATCGCCGTCAAGGAAGCGCGCAAGCTCGGCATCCCGGTGGTGGCAATCGTTGACTCGAACTGCGACCCGGACGAGGTCGACTACATCATCCCCGGCAACGATGATGCGATCCGGGCGTGTTCGCTCATCGCGAAGATCGTCGCCGATGCTCTGCAGGAGGGGCAGTACCTGGCGTACCAGGGCATGCAGGCCCGCGTTGCCGGGCCCGAGTTCGAGCGGGAGCCCGCGCCCGGCTCGTTCACTCCGGACGATGAGGCGTCGGGCCGCCCACAACTCTCCGAGGAGGAGGCCGCCTGGATGGGCGACGTCCTGGACGAGACCTCAGCGGCAACCGTGGAGGAGACCTCAGCGGCTGCGGTGGACGAGACCTCAGCGGCGCCCGAAGGCCCCGCGGCCGATGGCGGGGAGGTGGCCACCGGACCGGACGTCGATGCCACCCCCGTCGCCGAGCGGGTTGCGGCCGGTGAAGAGGGCGAGGCGGCTCAGCCCCCGAGCTCAGCGGACGAGGCGGCTCGCGAGTCCCCTGACGAGTCCCCTGACGAGTCCCCTGCGGCACCTTCCAACCCTGAAGGTGCGGAAACGGGGACGGGGGCATCGGCATGAGCGATCCCGGAACCATCTCGGCGGGGGACGTCAAACGCCTTCGCGACCTGACGGGCGCCGGCATGATGGACTGCAAGAAGGCCCTCGTGGAGTCGGGCGGCGACGTGTCCCGCGCACAGGAGCTCCTTCGCGAAAAAGGGCTGGCAGGGGCCAAGAAACGGTCGGGGCGCCAGGCCGCCGAGGGCGTGATCGACGCGTACATCCACGGCGAGGGCCGCATCGGCGCGCTCGTGGAGGTGAACTCCGAGACCGATTTCGTCGGCAGGACACAGGAATTCCGGCGGCTGGCCCGAGAGGTTGCCATGCAGGTGGCCGCCCGCGATCCGCGCTGGGTGTCCCGCGACGACGTTCCGCTGGACGTCGTGGAGGGGGAGCGGAAGATCTATCTCGAGCAGGCGCGAGCCCTCGGCAAGCCCGAGACCGTGTTGCAGCGGATCGTCGAGGGGAAGCTCGAGACCTTCTACAAGGAGACGGTCCTGCTCGACCAGCCATACATCCGGGAGGACTCACGCACGGTCTCCGACCTGGTCAACGAGGTCGCCGCCAAGGTGGGCGAGAACGTAGTCGTCCGCCGTTTCGCACGGTTCGTGCTCGGCGAAGAGGCCTGAGCGGCCACGGTGACGACGGAAGAGCCGGGCCGCGAGCCGATGGCGCAGGAGCCGCGAGCGATCTTTCGCCGCGTCCTCCTGAAGCTCTCGGGCGACGCGTTCGCGCCGCCGGAACGGCTCTTCGGCATCTCTGCCGAGGCCACTCACGTGCTCGCGACCCAGTTGCGAGAAGTGCTGGCGCTGGGCGTCGAGGTTGCCGTGGTCGTGGGGGGCGGAAACATCTGGCGCGGACGCCAGGCGCCGGAGATGGACCGAGCACGGGCCGACTACATCGGGATGCTCGCCACCGTGATGAACGCGCTTGCCCTGCAGGATGCGCTGGAGCGGATCGGCGTGGACACCCGGGTCCAGTCGGCCGTCCACATGGCGCAGATCGCCGAGCCCTACATCCCCCTACGAGCCATCCGGCATCTCGAGCAGGGCCGGGTCGTCATCTTCGCGGCCGGCATGGGCGTGCCGTTCTTCTCGACGGACACCACTGCCGCGCAGCGGGCGCTGGAGATAAAGGCCGAGGCGATCCTCAAGGGCACGAAGGTCGACGGCGTGTACGACTCGGACCCCCACCTGAACCCGGACGCGGTGAAGTTCGAGGCGCTCGAATACATCGAGTTGCTCAAGCGTGGACTCACCGTGATGGATGCCACGGCCGTTTCCCTGTGCATGGAGAATCGCATGCCGATCTTCGTGTTCGACCTTCGCCAGGAAGGCAACATCAGGCGTGCGCTCCTCGGGGAGCCCATCGGCACGCTCGTGCACGCGGCGGCGGAATGACAAGCCCGGTGGCCCCCGGAGCTCAGAGTCGATAGGCTCTGTGCCAGCGTCGGCCCGAGGAGTGTGACAGGCCACCATGAATGTCGAGGAAACCCTGCATGACGCCGAGCAGAAGATGCGCGGAGCGGTCTCGTTCGCTCGCGAGGAGCTCGCGTCGATCCGGACGGGCCGCGCGAATCCCAAGCTCCTCGAGCGCCTCAACGTGGACTACTACGGCACGGCCGTGCCTCTGAACCAGCTCGCGTCCTTCTCGGTGCCGGAGCCCCGCCTGCTGGTGCTGCAACCGTTCGACCGCAACGCGATCGCCTCCATCGAGAAGTCGATCATGTCCTCGGACCTCGGCCTTACGCCGTCGAACGACGGGAACGTCATCCGGCTCGCCTTTCCTCCCCTCACGGAGGAGCGTCGCCGAGACTTGATCAAGATGGCCCGGGACCGGGGAGAGGAAGGCCGCGTGGCCGTTCGAAACGTCCGCCGCCACGCAAAGGAGGCTCTGGAACGGATGGAACACGACCACGCCATCTCCGAAGACGACCTTCGCCGCTCCGAGAAGGAGCTGCAGCGGCTGACGGATCACCACGTGGCCGAGATCGACGGCGTCCTCGGGCACAAGGAGAAAGAGCTCACGGAGGTCTGATGGTGGGCGACAGGGATCGCGACGACAGCCGACCGGACGATGTCTTCGACGACCTCGATCGGTTCTTCTCGCCAATCGAGGATCCCGCCTGGCCCGAGGAGGGGGGGGCCGGCTCGGGCGAGCGCAGGTCTGCCGAAGGAGGGGATCGGCCGCGGGAGCCCGAGACACGCGAGACGCAACCGGGGGACGACCTCGGCGACGCAAGGCCAGCCGCGGAGGATCCCCGGCCCACGACCGCCGAGGACCTGGAGCCATCTTCCGACGCGACGGGTGAGCTGAGCCACGACGACTGGGTCACCCTCCACGACGTCCTCGGCGAAGAAGAGGACGCCATGGATGACCTGGACGTCTCACTGCCCGAGCCGGGAGCCGGTCCGGACCAGTTCGGCTTCGATGAGTTGGGGGGAGCTACAACGGCCGGCGCCGGAGCTCGCCCCGGGACCAGCGGGGGAGGCGCGAGCCGGTCCGCGGGCGTATCGCCTTCCGACGAGGACGATCGTCCCCCGGCGATCAGCGTCGACGACCTGAAGAAGGCCCCGCCTCAGTACCGGGACCTGCCCGGCGCGGCCAGCGAGCAGGAGGAGGGGCGCAGGAGCCGCCTCGCCCGAGCATTCGAAGCTCCCGAGCCCTCGTCGGCGAGAGCTGGGACGCCTGCGGGCGCGGAGTCCGGCGAGCCGTCGCTCGCCGATGTCGAGGCGGAGGCCGATCGGCTGGCCGAGGAGTTCCGGTCTCCGGCGGAGCTAGACGAGGACCAGACGCTCGAGGAGTCCCCGGCCCGCGCCGCCCAGCGGGAGCCCGCGGCCCCAACCAGGCCGGAGCCTCGTCGCATCAAGGTTGGAGAGCCAGAGGCGATGCTCGGCCCCACCTGGGAGGACCCCACCTCGCGCCCCGTCATGGGTGAGCCGGAACCCTCGGCGACGGGTCGCAATGTTCCGGTGGCCATCCTCACGGCGGCCGGCCTGGCCCTGGCGGCGCTCATCGCGCTCGCGTGGCAACGATGGGCGTTCGCCCTCGTGGCCGGCCTGGTGGTCCTGCTTGGCCAGGCCGAGTTCTACGCGACGATGAAGCGTCGAGGTCATCAACCGGCGACCGCTCTGGGGCTCGTCGCGGGGGGGCTGCTGCTTGCTTCGTCCTACCTCCGGGGCGAGCCGGCGATGCTGTTCTCCATAGCGCTCTCGCTCGTCGTGTCGTTCCTCTGGTACATGGCGGCCGCGCCCAGGGCGCGCGCCGGGCTGCTCGCCAGCATCGCCGCGACCATGCTGGGCATCCTCTACGTGCCATTCCTCGCTTCGTTCACGTTGCTCATCCTCATCCAGGAGAACTCCGGCCAGGTGCTCCTGCTCGCCGTCCTCGGCCTCACCTTCTGGTACGACGTGGCGGCCTTCGTCGTGGGCACCGTCTGGGGGAATCGCGCGATCGCTCCCACGATCAGTCCGAAGAAGTCGCTGGAGGGGCTCGTCGGGGCAACGGTCTCCACGTTCCTGGTCGCCGTCGCGTTGCTCCCGTCCATCGACGTGCTGTCGACCGTCACGGCGCTCGGCCTCGCCGGCATCGTTGTGGTGTTCGCTCCCCTCGGCGACCTCGCCGAGTCGGCGCTGAAGCGTGACATCGGGGTGAAGGACATGGGCTCCATCCTGCCGGGACATGGCGGCATGCTCGACCGGATCGACTCAGCGCTGTGGGTTGCCCCGGCCGCCTTCTACTTCTTCCGGTTGATCTTCTAGACCGCCCGCGCGCGACATCGCGACGGCAACCACCGAAAAAAGTCGCCGGGGGAGGGTAACCTCATAGGCGATGCGAAGCCTCGCCATCCTGGGCTCGACCGGTTCGATCGGAACCCAGGCCCTCGATGTGGTCCGCCGGAACCCCGATCTCTTCCGCGTGGTCGGGCTCGCGGCCGGGACCAGCCACGACCTGCTCGTCGGCCAGGTACGCGAGTTCATGCCGCCCCTCGTGGCGATCGCCGACGAGCAGGCGGCTCGCGACCTTCAGGCCCGTCTGGCCGGGCTTCGGGGCGTCGAGTTGCTCTCCGGCGCCGACGCTCCCGAGGTGCTTGCGCGGAACTCCGAAGCAGACATGGTGCTGAACGCCATGGTCGGCGCCGTCGGGCTCGGGCCGTCCCTCGCCACCCTTCAGTCCGGCAAGATGCTGGCGCTCGCGAACAAGGAGTCCCTCGTGATCGGCGGGGAGCTCGTGATGGACCTGGTCAAGGGGGAACCCGATCGCCTCGTGCCGGTGGACTCCGAGCACTCCGCGCTGGCCCAGTGCCTGCGCGGAGAGCGGCGGGACGACCTTCGGCGGGTCCTCCTCACGGCCTCGGGTGGCCCGTTCCGAGGATGGACCCGCCCCGAGCTCGCGAAAGCCTCGGTGAAGGAGGCCCTGTCCCATCCCACTTGGAATATGGGCCCGAAGATCACCATCGACTCGGCGACCCTCATGAACAAGGGGCTCGAGGTCATCGAGGCGCATTACCTCTTCGGCCTCGACTACAGCGCGATCGACGTCGTCGTGCACCCGGAGTCGATCGTCCACGGCATGGCTGAGTTCCTGGACGGCAGCTTCATGGCGCAGTTGGCCGCTCCCGACATGCGCCTGCCGATCCAGCTCGCCCTCGCCTATCCGGATCGTCTGCGGGCGGGGATCTCAGGACTCGATTTCGGCAAGCTCGGGAAGCTGACGTTCGAGCCCCTGGATCGGGAGGCGTTCCCTGCGGTCGACCTGGCGTACCGGGCGGGGAGGTTGGGGCTCACGTACCCGGCGGCTCTCAACGCCGCGAACGAGGTCGCCGCGACGGCATTCCTCGAGGGCAACCTGCGCCTCGTGCAGATCGCCGACGTGATTGCGGCCGTCCTCGACGAGCATCAGGCCGCGCCGGTCGTCTCCGAGGTCACGCTCGGCCGGGCCGATGTCTGGGCACGGTCTCGGGCTGCAGAGATCATCCGGTCGCTGTGAGCGAGGCGCCGGCCCCGCAGGGGGCCCCTGGGGTCACCCTCTTCCGAAGCATCCACTGATGGCCGGCTGGCTCGTCGCGATCCTCTTCGTCGTCGCCATCCTCGTGGTCGTCCTCATCCACGAGGCGGGGCACTTCCTGACGGCGAAGGCCTTCGGCATCAAGGTGGAGGAGTTCTTCGTCGGGTTCGGTCCCCGCCTCTGGTCCACCCGGCGTGGTGAGACCGAGTACGGCGTGAAGGCGCTCCCGTTCGGCGGCTACGTCCGGATCGCCGGAATGAACCCCTTTCAGGAGCCCGAACCCGGTGACCGTCCACGGACGTTCGGGGCCAAGCCCGCATGGCAGCGGGCGATAGTCATCGGAACCGGCCCGGTCACCCACTTCGTCATGGCGGTGATCTTTCTCGCGGTCTACTTCTCCGCCATCGGGACACCGGAGTTCCAGCCGGTGGTGAGCGGTGTGGAGCCCACCCTGGATGGGCGTCCGTCGCCGGCTGCCGAGGCCGGCCTTCGCCAGGGCGACGTGATCCTCGCCGTCGACGGATCTCGGGTCGCTTCGTCCGACGATCTCGTCGCGCTGACGCGCGCCCGAGTAGGTCGGGAGCTCGCCATCATGGTCGAGCGAGCAGGCGAGCGGATCGTGGTCCGCGCGACGCCGGTCCTCTCGGAGGTGGGCGGCGAGCAGGTGGGCCGGCTGGGAATCGGCCTCGCCGACGGAAGGTTGATCGGCAGGGACCGGATCGATCCACTGCGCGGGATCGGGCGCGGGGCCCTCGTCACAGGCACTATCACCAAGGCGGTGGTGGTTCGGCTCGGGGACGTCTTCGGTCCGGCCGGGCTGCGAAGAATCGGGCAGCTCCTCGCGGGCTCCGCGCCCAGGACGTCGGACGACGTCGTGAGCGTCGTCGGGGCGGTCCGCCTGTCGGCCGAAGCGGGCCAGGCGGGGGCCTGGGACGCGCTCTTCCAGCTCTTCGTCCTCTTCAACGTCTTCGTCGGCATTCTGAACCTCCTCCCGCTGCCTCCGCTCGACGGCGGCCATCTGGCGGTGCTCGCGGTGGAGAAGATCAGGAGGCGTCCGGTCGACGCGCGAAGGCTCATCCCGCTGACGGCCCTGGTCGCCGGCTTTATGATCCTGTTCGCTCTCAGCGTGGTGTACCTCGACATCGTGAACCCCATTCCGAACCCGTTCCGGTGAGTACCGGAGATCGATCATCGAGGCGCTGAGCAGCGCCGGAAGGCTCCCGGGGTTGCCACAGCTTCTCCACGCTCCACCCGCCGGCGCCCGTGGGTGAGGGCACTACGATTGCCCGAATGAATCCCTTCGACATCCTCGTCGTCGAGGATGAAGAGGCCATTGCCGAGGCCGTCAGCGCGCGCCTCTTGAATGAGGGGTACCGCGTGAGGACCGTCCACGACGGGCTACAGGCCTTGCAGGCCGTCGCCCAGCAGCGCCCCGACCTCGTCGTCCTAGACCTGATGCTCCCCGGCATGGACGGGCTCGAGGTCTGCAGGGAGATCCAGAAGTCGGACTGGATCCCGGTCCTCATGCTCACTGCCCGGACCGACGAGGCGGACAAGGTAGCCGGCCTGGCGGTGGGGGCCGACGACTACATGACGAAGCCGTTCAGCCTCCGGGAGTTGGCCGCGCGAGTCCGGGCGATCCTGCGGCGGATGGAGCGCATCCAGAGGGGGGCCGGCGCGGAGGCCGTGACGCGCTTCGACCTCACCGTGGACCCGGCTCGAAGGCGAGTGCTTCAGGGGGAACGCGAGCTCGCCCTCACGCCGCTCGAATTCGAGATCCTTCTGACCCTGGCGCGACACCCCGGGGTCGTGTTCGCGCGGGAGCAGCTCATGGATCGGATCTGGGGCTACCGCGATTATGCGGGCGGCCGCGTGGTCGATTCCCACGTAGCGCGCATCCGGCGCAAGCTCGGAGACGAGGCCGCCGAGCCGCGATACATCCGGACCGTGCATGGCGTGGGCTATTCGTTCCGGGAGGACGGCGAAGCGCCGTGACCTCCTCCGTCGGGCCCGGGCGCGAGCGGCGGCGCAGGATCACTCGTCCCCTGGACCGCCTCCCCTCCATCCGGGCCAAGCTGGGCTCGGTGATCGTCTTCGCGGTGGCGGTCACGATCCTGATCCTCTACCTGGCGCTCGGGTTCGCCCTTCGCGAGTCCGACCGTGAGAGGGAACGGCTCGAGCTCCTCATCGACGCTCAGACGGTTGCGG
>JACDCJ010000211.1 GCA_013817655.1 Actinosomnolentus pattersoniae (SeqCode) | reverse complement strand
GCGCGGCCAGGAGCGTTGCGGCCGCGGCGAAAGAAACGGCGATGCGGAAGGGACGCATACTCTGCCTCCTTAGGGGGCGACGGATAGGCGACACGATAAGGGCAGAGCAACCTCGTGGTCAAACGAACGTAAGCGAACAGGCCCCCCAACGGTTGGAGGCTCAGGGCCTGGGCGCTCGCTCCACATCGCCGTCGTCCCCGTCCAACTCGTCCATGACCGAGGGGTCGGTGACCGGGTCGGCCCCCACCGCGCTCCCGGTGGCGTCCCATCTCCTCAGGCGAGGCTCCGAGGAAGCTCCGGAGTCCTCAGGGAGGCCCGTGCTCGATGCCCGGGTCGAGTAGCCCAAGCCGTAGTGCTCGGCGAGCGAGCGCTCGGTCTCCTGGCTGATGTCGTCGACGTCGAGGTCCGGTGTGCCCTTCACGTGCTCCTTGGTGTAGGGAACCGTGAGGCCGTCCTCCGAGAGTGCCGAACCGCGCACCGGTACCACCACGTACTTGGTCCCGAAGAACCCGGTCCCGATCCCGATCCATTCGGGCTCACCCGTCTCCCAGTCGTAGTAGATGTCCTCGATCGCTCCGATCTCCTCCCCCTCGGAGGAGTAGACGGACGCTCCCTGGGCCTCGGCGAGCTCGTCGACGCTGTGCGAACGGTCCACGGTTCGTCTCCTTTCGGATGGAGGGGCCACACCTGATGATTGCCGAGCTCACCGGGCTCAAACGTCGCGCGCGAGGCGCCGGCGACCCCGACCCTTTCCCCGCTCGCCCGCGTCCAGAACCACCTTTCGAAGCCGCACCGATGCCGGGGTGACCTCCGCACACTCGTCCTCGCGGAGGAACTCCAAAGACTGCTCGAGGGAGAGCTGGCGGTGAGGGATCAGCCGTACCAGCTCTTCCGCCGTCGAGGAGCGCATGTTCGTGAGCTTCCGCTCCTTCGTGGGGTTGACGTCCATGTCCTCTGCTCGTGCGTTCTCGCCCACGATCATCCCCTCGTAGACCTCGACGCCCGCACCGACGAAGAGCTCGCCCCGTTCCTGAAGGTTCAAGAGCGCGTGCGTCGTGGTGAGGCCGCGCCTGTCGGCGACCAGGCTGCCCGTGGGGCGCGTGCGAAGGTCCCCGTGCCACGGTTCGTATCCCTCGAAGACGTGATGTAGCTGCCCGGTCCCGCGGGACTCGGTGAGGAACTCCGTTCTGAAGCCGATAAGCCCGCGCGCGGGTACCAGATACTCCATTCGCACCCAACCCGTGCCGTGGTTGACCATCTCCGCAAGTCGCCCCTTCCGAAGAGCGAGGAGCTGGGTCACCACTCCCAGGTAGTCCTCCGGGATGTCGACGGCCACACGCTCCACGGGCTCACAGACGACGCCGTCGGCGATCCTCGTTACCACCTGTGGCTTGCCGACGGTCAGCTCGAAACCCTCTCGGCGCATCATCTCGACGAGGATCGCGAGCTGGAGCTCGCCTCGTCCCTGCACCTCCCAAACCTCCGGTCGCTCGGTGGAGAGGATCCGGATGGAGACGTTCCCCACCGACTCCGCGACGAGCCGGCCGCTCACCAGACGCGCGGTCAGCTTGCTTCCTTCCCTGCCGGCCAGCGGGGACGTGTTAATGCCGATCGTCATCGATAGGCTCGGCTCGTCCACCCGCGTCACTGGGAGCGGCCGCGGATCCTCCGGATCGGCGAGCGTCTCGCCGATGGTCACGTCGGGTAGTCCGGCGATGGCGATGATCTCGCCCGGCCCGGCCCGATCGGCCTCCACGCGGTCCAGCGTCTCCGTGACGTACAGCTCGCTGATCTTGGCCCGTTCGATCGTCCCGTTCGAACGGCACCACGCGATCGCCTGGCCACGGCGAATCTCCCCATGCAGGATCCGACAGAGCGCCAGGCGACCGACGTAAGGCGAGGCGTCCAGGTTGGTGACAAGGGCCTGCAGTGGATGCTGCTCGTCGTAGGATGGCGCCGGGATGCGGTCGAGCAGCGTCTCGAACAGCGGCTTGAGGTCGCTGCCCTCATCGGCCGGATCCAGCGAGGCGCGGCCGGAGCGAGCGTTGCAGTAGACGATCGGGAAGTCGATCTGTTCCTCGTTCGCGTCGAGGTCCAGGAACAGCTCGTACACCTCGTTGACGACATCACGGATCCGTGCATCCGCACGATCCACCTTGTTGACGACGAGGATTGCCGGCAACCGCGCCTCGAGCGCCTTGCGCAGCACGAACCGCGTCTGGGGGAGCGGACCTTCGGACGCGTCCACCACGAGGAGCACTCCGTCGACCATGGTGAGGCCGCGTTCCACCTCGCCGCCGAAGTCCGCGTGGCCCGGCGTATCGATGATGTTGATCTTGACGCCTCCGTACCGGACGGCGGTGTTCTTCGCGAGGATCGTGATCCCTTTCTCCCGCTCCAGATCCATGGAGTCGAGCACCCGTACCGCGACGTCCTGGTTGGCACGGAAGGCGCCGGTCTCCCAGAGCATCGCGTCCACGAGCGTCGTCTTGCCGTGATCGACGTGAGCGATGATGGCGACGTTGCGCAGCGTCTCGCGAAGAGGCATGGTCTTTCTCGGGTTTGCCGGGCGCGTCCCTCAGG
>JACDCJ010000070.1 GCA_013817655.1 Actinosomnolentus pattersoniae (SeqCode) | reverse complement strand
GCAGGCGCACGGCGTTGAAGCCCCACGCGGCGATGTTCGCATAGGTGTCGGGAGTCGGGACGGACCAGCCCTTGTCCTCAGAGGTCTGGACGCGAGGGGACCCGTCGCCCTTGCCCATGCCCTGCACGTTCACGGAAAGGATTCGCAGTTCCTCCCCGTCCTCATCCAGGATCCGCGTCCCCTCTGTGTGCAGCCAGCCGGTGATCCGGGGGGCCGAGGGGGATCGGGCGAGCGGGCCCGGCAGCGTGCTGGTGCATGCGAAGCCGGCCACGGCGGCGAGCGTCACGACGGCCCGCAGCCCGGCTCCCGCTGTCCGGGGCCTGATCCTCGTCACCCGTCCACAGTGCCATACGGGACTCGCGATGGACCCGGAATGGATGGTTTTCGGCGCGTTTTCACTTGCGGTTTTCGTGTCCGATGTGCCAGTATCGTGACGCCTCTTTACGTTCCCGCGTTTCAGAAGGAGTCCTCAATGCCGAGTCGCTCTCCCGTTCGCCACCACACGTCCCGGGGCGTGGTCCTGTTGCTCGCCGTTGCCATTGCCGTGGTCTCGATGGCACTTCCGGCGCCCGCGGCCCCGACGGCCGCGGTGGTCGAGGTGGCGCCGGACTCCGGCCCCCCCGGCGTCAAGGTGAAGGTCACCGGTACCGGTTTCGGCGTGTTCGAGACAGTGACCATCCGATTCGACTCCGAGACGATCGCGACGGCCAGGACGGACGCGACCGGAGCGTTCTCGAAGAGGGCGCTGGTCCCCGGCGACGCGACTCCCGGAGAGCACCTCATCGGCGCCACGGGACAGACGAGCGGCGACAACGACTTCGTGCCCTTCACCGTCACCGGCGGGGGGGGCGGGGGCGGAGACTGGCCGCAGATGGGGTTCGACCTGCGTCACTCCGGCTTCTCGCCGCTCGAGAACATCCTCACTCCCGCCAACGTCTCGAACATGGTGGTGCGTTTCAACGGCCTGACCGGCGACCGGATCAACTCCTCCCCGGCCGTCGTGGACGGCATCGCGTACGTCGGGTCCTTCGACAAGAAGCTGTCCGCCTTTGATGTCGAGGCCTGTGAGGGTGACCTGACCTGCCAACCGATCTGGACAGGCCTGACGAACGATCTCATCTTCTCCTCCCCAACCGTCGAGAACGGAGTCGTCTACGTCGGCTCCGACGACGACAGGCTCTACGCGTTCCCCACCTCGTGCACCGCCAACCCCTGCAACCCGCTCTGGACCGGCCTGACGGGCGGCGACATCCACTCCTCCGCCGCCGTCAAGAACGGCATGGTCTACGTGGGGTCGAACGACGGCAAGCTCTACGCGTTCGAGATCGCCACGTGTTTGGGCGTCCCGGACTGTCAGCCCCTCTGGACGGCGCAGACGCTGAATCACATCCGATCCTCTCCCACGATCGTCGACGGCGTGATCTACGTCGGCTCGCTCGACCACAAGATGTACGCATTTCCGGAGAACTGCTCGGCCCCGTGCGATCCCCTGTGGACCGGGGAGACGGGCGGGACCATCCAGGGATCGGTGGCCGTGGTGGGCGGCGTGGCATACGTGGGCTCGACCGATGGGAAGCTCTACGCGTTTCCGGCGCAGTGTAGGCAGGAATCCTGTGCTCCCCTTTGGACGGGAGCCGCCGGGCGGGATGTCCGATCGTCCCCGGCAGTGGCCGAGGGGGTCGTCTACGCGGGATCCGGTGACGGGAACCTGTACGCGTTCCCCGCGACCTGCTCGACCCCGTGCCAGCCGCTGTGGGTCGGGAGCAGCGGATCGGGCAAGCCGATCAAGTCCTCCCCTGCGGTCGCGAACGGCGTGGTGTACATCGGCTCGGGAAAGGGGAGGTTGCTCGCGTTTCCGGCTTCCTGCTCGAACCCGTGCGCATCGCTGTTCACCTATCAGACGGGAGAGGCCATCCGGACGTCTCCCGCGGTAAGCGACGGCCGCGTCTACGTCGGGTCGATCGACTTCAAGATGTGGGTGTTCGGCCTGCCCATCTGAGTCCAACGTCGCGGCGCTCGTGTAGCAAAACGATGAGATCGCGATCGAGTGCGGAATCGTCGAGGCGAGCCCTGGGAACATGAAGGGTATGGTGCGGCCCGCCCTCCGGCTCGGTGCGCTCTCGGTGGTCCTCGTGGTCCTGGCGGTCGCCTGCGGGGGAGACGCCCTCACTCCCGATCGGGTCCGGCCCAGGCGGACCGGCGACCGGTCCCGTGGGTCGGACGCCCCCACCCCGCCGACGACCTCTCTTCCCCCGACGAACCCCTCTTCGTCTCCGACCGGATCGACGCCCTCGCCCGCCACGGAGGCGCTCCCGCTCGGGGAGCTCTCCGTCCTCTCCGGCTCCGCGGACTGCCCCGTCGGAAAGGAGTGCGAGCTGGAGTTCTCGGTTGGCTGTCCCGAGGTGCGAGAGGACGCAGCGGGAGGATTGACCGTCCAGTCCGCCGACGGTCCGCCGAGGGGAATGGTCATGTTCTTCAGCGCCGGGCGAGGCACGACCAAGTGGGGGCTGTTCCGCGGCAGTACCACGCAGGCCTTCTTCGATGATCTACGCGGCGAAGGGCTCGCGGTCGTTCTGGTCAACTGGCACGATTCCTGGCTGGAGGCCGCACCGGGCGAGGAAGTTGGGCCGGCCCGGCTGGCGTGCCGCTCCTCCACGGTCATACGCTGGGTTCACGACACGGTCTACGAGAGCCTATCCGTTCCCGAACAGGACCCCGGCGTCTGTGGCTTCTGCCTCGCGGGGGACAGCGGCGGCGCCTCTCAGATCTCGTACGCGCTGACCCACTACGGGCTGGACGGGATCCTGGACGTCGTGGTGCCGAGCGGGGGCCCGCCGCACGCCGCGCTGGCGGTGGGTTGCCTTCGGGAGGGTGATCGGGACCTGTGGTTCACGAGCTACTCGACGCCGATCATGGACGCTTCCTACGGCTACTTCGGCGGCGACGGCCCCTGCGCGCGCCAGGACGAATCCTTCACCGATGCGTGGAACCGCGACAGCGTCGATTCGGGGGGAAGCGACTACGAGTATCCCGACACCCGGCTGGTGTTTCTGTTCGGCGAGCGCGACGAGACGGGAGGCCCGACCCATGCCGCCTTCTTCATCGATCGGTTGGAGGGCAGCTCGCTCTCCCTGGACGCCAGATCGGTACCGGATACGGGACACCTGATGAGCCGCTCGCCCACCGGGCTGACGTGGTTGCGCGAGGTCCTCCTGGCTACGAGCTTCTGAGGCCGGGGCCGCAGGGCTAGGTGAACTCGTCCAGGGGTGGGTGCAGCCGCATGTACTCCCGCTGCCAGGCGGGCACCGGCCGGGGGACGAGGCGTATCGGCGTCGTTCGTCAGGTTGGTCTGCGCCGAGCCGTCGAACTTCCATGCGGTAGATCTCGTTGTTGCCGTCCCGGTCGCTCGTGAACGCGATCCACCCGATGCCCTTCGGCGCGGGGGGCGGGGAAGGCCTCACCTCGTCGGCCCCCGAAGACACGGCCGTGGCCAGAAGCGTGGACAGGAGAGCGATAACGAAGAGGGGGCGGGAGATCGAGCGCGCGGTAATCTCAGGCAGGCTCCCAGGCCGGCTGGGAGGAGCCCGGGCCCTCCGCGATCCGCACCGCCCCCGTACCGTCCGCGGCGTCCATTAGGAAGATCTCCACGTACAGATTGCGGTCCGTCGCGAACGCGATCCGCGAGCCGTCGGGAGACCAGGCGGGACCGTAGTCGTTGGCCGGGTTGTTCGTCAGGTTCGTCTCGTTCAGCGGTTCGCCGACGTTCGCGGTGTAGACCTCGTGGTCGTCGTCCCGATCGCTCGTGAAGGCAATGCGATCACCGTCGGGCGACCACGTGGGCTGGAAGTTCGACCTGGCCGACTCGATGAGGAGCGTGCGGTTGCCTCCATCGGCGTTCATCAACCAGATCTGCGTCCGGGCGCCGATCGCGGTGAAGTCGAACGCGATCCGCGAGCCGTTCGGTTCCCAGGCGGGGGAGCCCTCGTGCCCGGCGCTCGTGGTGAGCCTCACGACGCTCGCGCCGCTCTCCTGCATGACGTAGATGTCGTTCTGGAACCCCACACGGTTGGAGACGAAGGCGATCCTGCTCCCGTCGGGGGACCAGGCCGGGTCCACATCGGCGTTGGGATCGTTCGTGAGGCGGCGTTGCCGTGATCCGTCGGCCCTCATGCTGTAGATCTCGAAGTTTCCATCCCGGTTGGATACGAAGGCGATCTTCTTGCCGTTTGGAGACCAGACCGGAGCGAAGTCACTGTAAGGGTTGTTGCTGACGGCCGTCTGGCCCGAGCCGTCCGCGTTCATGGTGAAGACCTCGTTGTCTCCCTGACGGTTCGTCTGGAAGGCGATCCTTCCGTTCGTGCGGGGCAGGGCCGACGGAGCGAAGACTCCTCCCGCGGCGGTGGCGGCGACCAGAACGATGACGGCGGTTCGGAGGGGCGTCACGTGGGATCGTCCGGGTCCGAGGGATGGTCTCTCACCCATTCCGTCACCCGTGCCGGGACGGGCCGCGTTCTGAGTTCGATCGAGCCGAGGGGCTTCTGCGAGTAGTCGAAGCTGTTGGCGTAGTCGTATGCGGTCGCGTCGCTGATCCACAGGGGCTCGAGCCCGAAGTTGTGCTCGGTGAAGGCGAGCATCGAGGCGTAGGAGGCCTGGGTCGAGTCCGTGAACCGGGGTTTGGCATAAGGGCTCACGATCACCATGGGTACCCGAAGGCCGAGCCCGGGCGGCGGGGCCACGTGATCGTAGAAGCAGCCGCAGTCGTCATACGTGATGAAGACGGCGGTCGACTCCCAATCGGGCCCGCTCATGATCGCGTTCACCTGCTCTGCCAGCCAGTTGTCGCCGACGAGCATGGACATGTGGTTGTGCTGGGACACGTCCATGTCGGGGAGCAGGATCGAGAGGTTTGGCAGGTCGCCCGCCCCGGCGGCCGGGGCGAAGTCCTGGTAGGGGAGGTAGTTCTCTCTCTGCGGTCCGTTGAGGCACTCGGAGAAGTACGGACACGTCGCCCAGATGTATCCCTCGTCCTGTTCCTGCGGCGCGTAGATCTTCCAGCTGAGGCCGGCCTGGTCCATCCGGTTCATGATGGTCGGGACCCACCGCACTGGTGAGTCCGTGACCGGACCCGACCCGTCGGGCGCGGGCACGCACGCCGGGGGCCAGACGTACGGATCACCCGGGGCGGCCGCCCAGGGGGCGAATCGGTTGCTGTCGCATCCCCAGCCCTTCGCCTGGACCTCGTCCGGATGTTGCTGTTCGCTCGGAGAGCTCTCCGGGTGCTCTCCCTTGAACCCCGCGAGCTGCGCCGCGACCAGCTCCAGATGCGCTCCGAAGGTGGGGATCGGATCCATCTGGAAGGTGCGGTCGGAGATGACGTAGGCGCGGGCGAGCGCGGACAGGGTGGGGATCTGCTCCGGATAGAACCCCTGGTAACACGAGTATCCGGTGTCGGGGGCGCACCCCTTGATGAGGTCCCAGCCGTTCATCCCGCCGCCGTTGATGATCGTCTGCTGGGTCTCGACTCCGTGGGACATCCCCGGGACGATGTCGTCGGCCCTTCGCAGCGGCACGATGGTCCCGTCGCTCGTCTCGCCCGACAGCGCCCCGTCGCAGCGTCGGTCGCGAACGCACAGGCGGGCCAGGACGTTGTCGAACGAGTGGTTCTCCATGTAGATGATCACCACGTGCTCGATCGGGGACCCGCCGGCGCGAACTGCCCGCAGGGAAGCGCCGCCCAGGAGAAGCGAGAGGAGCGCCACCACGGCGACGGCGGGGCGCCGGCTCACCCTTCGTCCGATCGGACGGGCTCGCCGGGTTGCCCCCCGTGTCACGTCAGCTCCTCAGTCCAGGTGCACGAACCTGGCGACCGCCGGGACTCCGTTCCCGTTGACGATTACCAGCATGTAATAGCCGGGGGGCGCGATGTTGCCGTTCGCGGGGGAATCCACTGCCAGGTTTCCGTTCACGAGGCTGAAGTCGAGGTTCACGTAGCGCTGGTCCATGTTGTATCCGTGGGTGGTGGCCGTGGGCCGGATTAGCGCCACGCGCTGGATCTCGGCCGCCTGCCTGCTTCGAACCAGAAAGTCGTCGCGGTAGCCGATCGAGGCCGGAGCCGACTTGATCTTCGGCCGCGGGCCCCGGAACAGGTAGGGGGGGCTGTAGATCTCGACCGTGGTCATCTCACCCGGCAGCCCGTCATCATCGCCGGCGGAGAGGACCCGGCCGTCGGGGAGCAGGACCGCGCTCGAATGGTACTGCCGGTCGACCTGCTGCGCGGCCATCGTGGACCACATTCCGGTGGACGGATCGTAGAGCTCGGCCTCCAGCGCGGGCGGCCCTGGCAGCGGGTCGGTGCCGCCACCGGTGGCCAGGACGGTCCCGTCGGCGAGCAGCGTGTAGTTGCCGTGGTTCCGAACGTAGGCCATCGAATCGGTGTACTGCCACTGCGGCGAAGCGTCGTTCAGGTCGATTGTCTCGGCGCTATTGGCGGAGCTGCCGCCCGCGGTCAGCACCGTGTGCAGGTCGGGGAGCATCACCACTCCGCCCGCCTCTCGCCGGCCGTGGTTGATCTTGTCGACGGCCGCCCAGGTATCGGTGGATGGATCGAACATACGGGTGTTCCGGTCGGGACCCGCGAGAAAGACCTTCCCGTCGGTGGTGAGCAGCGTCCGCGGATACAGCCCGTTGGTGTCCTGATCCGCCGAGGGCGGAAGCGTGGTGTAGGACTCCGTCGCGGGATTGTATCGCTCGACCTGCTTGATCCGCTCCTGGCCCCGTTCGTCGCGGCCCGAGAACACGAGCTGAGATCCATCGCCCAACACGGTGTTCGTCGGGTACCAGCGCGCGTAGGACATGCGGTCCGTCTCCGTCCACGTGTTCGTCGTCCAGTCGAACAATGTTGAGTCCGGCGTGCCCTCTCCGACCTCCCCCCCCGGCTCGAGATTGACCTCGCCGCCGGATATCAGGAGTTGTCCGTTCGGGAGGAAGGCGTGGCCCCCGCAGAAGATGTTCCGCTGATAGGGAAGGGTCACGTCGGTGACCTGCCGGGTCACCGGGTCGAAGACCTTGGCAAGGTTTCCGTCCCCCTGGGTGTAGATGTGCTCGAAGAGGAGGACCTTCCCATTGGGCAGCAAGGCCGCATGGATCCCGATCACGCCCACGTCGATCGGTGCGCTCCACTGCCCGACCTCCCCGGGCCCCTCGATCGTGCCTACGGAAATGGCACCCAGGGACAAACCAAGCGTCAGGAGCAGCGAGGTAGCAACGGTCAGGATGGATGAGCGGCGTGGCCTCACAGGAACTCCTCCTTGGGCGGCTGGGGCCCCGCCTCGCGGCCGGGCGAACTCGCAGTATATATGACTGCGTTCGCCCCGAAAGTCCACGTCCCGCGCCGGAGGGCCGGCTGTTTCCAAGGCCGAGCGGCGGAGCGGCCCCCGTATACTGGGCGCCCGCCGGGCAGATTCCCCCGACAACGGAGACCAGCTTGCCGAGCCCCACACGACCGGGCGGGAGACGCGAATACCTGCGCCGAAAGCTCTTCGGCGGAAACTTCTTTGGAAGGCTCAACACGCGCATTGTTGGCCAGATGTACGTCGACCGCGGATCGGGTCCGTCCGGGACGGTCCTCCTGGCCGGCAGCGCCCGCGCCGGCACCACGTGGATCTCGGACATCCTCAACTACCGCAACGAGTACCGCTACATCTTCGAGCCCTTCCACCCGAACCGACTGGCGTCCACCCGGGGCTTCCGGCCTCGTCAGTACCTGCGGCCGGAAAACGACGATCCGGCATACCTCCTGCCCGCCACGGACATCCTCTCCGGCCGGGTGCGGAGCGTCTGGACCGACAAGTACAACCGCAAGCGGGTCGCTTCGAGGCGCCTGGTGAAGGAGGTGCGCGGCAACCTTCTGCTTGGGTGGATCTCCTCCCATTTCCCCCAGGTCCCGATCATCCTGCTCCTGCGCCATCCCTGCGCCGTCGTCAATTCCCAGCTCGATCTCAAATGGAATTGGCATCTGGACCTGGGTGACTTCCTGTCCCAGGCGCCGTTGATGGAGGACCACCTCGAGCCCTTTCGTGACCTCATGTCGTCCACCACGGAGCGCTTCGACCAGCACGTCCTGCTCTGGTGCATCGAGAATTACGTCCCCCTGCGGCAGTATCGTCCGGGAGACGTCCACGTGGCGTTCTACGAGCACTTCTGCGTGGATCCGGCGAGAGAGATCGAGCGGATGTTCTCGTTTCTGGGCAAGCCGTTCGACCCCGCCGCCATGGCCAACCTGTCGAAGCCGTCGGCGGTCAGCCGGAAGACGAGCGCGATCGTCTCCGGCGAGTCGTTGGTTGAGAGCTGGCGGAAGAAGGTCAGCGACGAGGACGTGGCCAGGGCCGAAGAGCTTCTCGGGGCGTTCGGCCTCGACCGGATCTACGGAGCCGACCCCCTTCCGAAGCTCGACGCCGCCTCCGGGGCGCTGTCCGGGGAGGTTTCGCGATGAAGACGCTCGGCGACTCGGCGCTCGGTCAGGTGGGGCGGCGGCTGGCGGGGCAGCTCTACGTGGATCGCGATCGGGACCACCGCAACAGCGTGTTCCTGGCCGGCAGCGGCCGGAGCGGCACAACCTGGGTGGCGGACATCATCAACTACCGCAACGAGTACCGCTACATCTTCGAGCCGTTCCATCGGCACAAGG
>JACDCJ010000210.1 GCA_013817655.1 Actinosomnolentus pattersoniae (SeqCode) | reverse complement strand
CCTCTCGCGAGTGCGCGAGGGCAACGGCGTGTTCGTGGACGTGCGCTCCCCGGAGGAGTACCGCGGCGAGAAGCTCGCGCCGGACCACCTGCCACAGGAGCAGGCGCAGGTGCCGGGACACATCCCCGGTGCCGCCAACGTCACCTGGAGCAAGGCGGCGAACGACGACGGCACGTTCCGATCGGCCGATGAGCTCGAGGAGCTCTACCGGAGCGCGGGGGTGGGTCCAGACCGCGAGGTCATCGCCTACTGCCGCATCGGTGAACGCTCGTCCCACACCTGGTTCGTCCTGTCGGAGCTGCTCGGTTTCGAGGACGTGAAGAACTACGACGGCTCCTGGACCGAGTACGGCTCCCTGGTGGGTGCGCCCGTCGAGAAGGGCTGAGCGCTCCCCTCCGGGAGGAACACGCAGAAGGACGCCCCGCCGCCCGTTCGTCCCTCCACCCATGCACGACCACCATGGAGCTCGGCGAAGCGCGCCACGAGCGAGAGGCCGATGCCGACCCCGGGGGAGTGGTCCGGGGCCTCCGGACCGCGGCTGAACGGCTCGAAGATCGTCCGCCGGAAGCCCGAAGGTATGCCCGGTCCCTCATCTTCGACCGCGACCACCACCCCGTCCTCCATCGCCGACACGCGCACGGTGACCGGCGAGCCCGGGGGCGTGTGGCGGAGGGCGTTGGCCAACAGGTTCTCGAGGATTCGCTCCACCTTCGAGGCGTCGACCGCTATCACCAGGCGTTCGGCATCGATCGTGACGGGGCGATCCCGGGCGACCTCCGAGTTGTCCAGCACCCGGCGTGCCAGCTCGGACATGTCGGTAGGCCGGCGTCTGGGCTCCAGGATTCCGCGGTCGAGCCGGTCGAGGTCCAGCAGGTCGGAAAGGAGGCGGTCGAGCTTTCGCGCGTTGCCGGCAAGGCGTCCCAGGAGCTCCCGGAACTCATCGCGAGGGAGTTCGAGGTCCTCCCGTTCGAGGGTCAGAGCCAGGCCGAGCACGGACGCGAGGGGGGTCCGGAGCTCGTGCGACACGGCGTGCAGAAAGGTCGTACGGAGCTCGTCAAGCGACCGAAGCTGCTCGGCGACCTCCCTCTCTCTGTCGAACGCTTCACGCAGCTTCCGTTCGGATTCCTGAAGCGCCCTCTCCATCTCGGTGCGTTCTCGCAATTCGCGCTGAGCGGCCGAGTACAGGCTGGCGTTCTCCAGCGCGAGTGAGGCCATGGCGCCGAAGCGGCTGAGCAGCTCGACCTGCTCGTCGCCGAAGAAGCCGTCCTCTTGGTATCCGAGCCCGATGACGCCGACCACCTCGGAGCCGGACGTCAGCGGCACGGCCATGGCGGCACGCAAATGGGGGTCGGTCCATCTGGGTGAGGCGCCCTCCCAGTTCGCGTAGTCGTACACAGTCATAGGGCGACCGGTCTCCCAGACCTTGCCGGCCATGCCCTCGCCCGGCTTCAGTCGAAACCCGATCCAGTCGCGGCACATCCCCACCCCTACCATCAAGACGATCTCGTGACCATCGGGCTTCACCTGGTAGATGAAGCCGTGCTCGGTCCGCAGCAGCGCCGCGGCGCGCGTAACGATGGCGGTGAGAGGATCCTCGATGTCCAACCGGTTCATCAGTCCGAGCGTCGTCTCGTGCAGGGCGGCGAGGATCTCGTTCTGCCTCCTCAGCTCGACCTCGGCGCGCTTGCGCTCGGTGATATCGAACATGACGCCCTGGACCCGGGCGGGCCGCCCGGCCCGTCCCGGCAGGACGGTCCCGGCTTCTTCGAACCAGACGATCCTGCCGTCCCGCGTCACCATGCGGTACTCGAAGCGGAATGGCTTGCCGCTCGCCCGCCCGGCCAGGTGCTCCGCGAGCGCCCGCTCCCGGTCGCTGGGATGGAGGTGCTTGTACCAGAGGTCGGGATCGGTGATCCACTCGACTGGGGTCAAGCCCAGGAGAGTCTCCACCTGCGGACTGATGAAGAGGGTCGAGAGGCGATCGTCGTAGGCGTCGATGTAGGTGATCGCAGGAATTTGCTCGATGAGGGTGCGGTATCCGACCTCGGCGCGCCGGAGCCTCGCCTCCACGCGCTTCTGGAAGTCGATGGGCCGCACGAGGGCGAGTCCCTGCAACGGGGAGCCGTCCACGTCCCGGATGATCGATACGGTCAGGTGCCCCCAGATCACGGAGCCGTCCTTTCGGACGTACCTCTTCTCCATCTGCCATTCGTCCAGCTCGCCGTTGATCAGCCTCAGGTACCCCTCCCGGTCCGGCTCGACGTCGTCAGGGTGCGTGAAGTCGCTGAACATGCGGCCCCGGATCTCGTGCTCCTCGTAGCCGAGCAGGGCCTGGAACGCCCGATTGCTCTCCTGTATGTGCCCCTCGAGATCGCCGAGGGTGATCGCGACGTCGGCGAGGTCGAACACCGCCCGAAAGCGCTCCCCTCCGTCCTCGCGTGGCAGCATCAAGCTCGCGTCGGGGTGAGAAGTCACGGGCCCATCCTCCGGGGTCGAGGCTGCAGAGCTAGCTCGGAAGCACTTGCCAAGGCCGAATTATCGGACCTCCGCCACGTCATTGCGAGTTGAGAGGCGGGCTATGTTCGAATCCGATCGTTTCGATCGACTTCGGAGGTCCCCCCGTGTAGACT
>JACDCJ010000069.1 GCA_013817655.1 Actinosomnolentus pattersoniae (SeqCode) | reverse complement strand
CAACCACGCAGACGAAACGGATCTCGGCCGGTCCCTTCGCCGCGATGCTCGAGCACGCCGCGACGGCGGAGCCTCCGGTCGCGAGCATCGGGTCGAGCACGAGGACATGGCGCTCGGCGAGCGGGGGCAGCTTCTCGTAGTACGAGGTCGGGCGCAGAGTCCGGTCGTCCCGCTCCAGCCCCACGTAGCCGACCGAGACCTCGGGGAAGAGCTCCGCGACGGCCTCCAGCATGCCCAGGCCCGCCCGCAGGATCGGAACCGCGACCAGGTCGGGGGCGATACGCCGGCCGGTCGCCTTCTCGAGCGGCGTATCCACCTCGACCTCGACCGCCGGCAGCCCCCGAACCGCCTCCAGGACGAGCGCGATGGTCAGCCGCTTGGCGAGGGTGCGAAACACCGAGGGCGGCGTCTCCACGTCCCGAAGCTGGATGAGCAGGTGCTGGGCGAGCGGGTGGTCCACTACGGTGAGCGTCACGACGCAGGACATGCTAGGCGGTGACCTGGTGCGAGCGCCTCCCGGGGTCATTCCTTCAGGTACGGCTTGCCGTCCGCCGCGGGCGGGCGGACCCGATGGGCGGCCCCGGCCACGATCAGGATCGTCACGAGATAGGGCGCCATGGCGAGGAACTCCGAAGGGATGCCGACGCGAAGGATGTTCAGCTTGACTTGCAGGGAATCGGCGAACCCGAAGATGAGCGCGGCGGCGAAGGCTCCGATCGGATTCCAGCGGCCGAAGATCATCGCGGCGAGGCCGATGAACCCCCTCCCCGCCGTCATGCCCTCCTCGAAGCGACCGACGGCGCCGAGGCTGAAGTACGCACCGCCGATCCCGGCCACTACCCCTCCCAGTATCACGTTGCGGTATCGGGTGAACAGCACTCGGATGCCCACCGTGTCTGCGGCCTTCGGATGCTCCCCGACGGCCCGCACACGGAGTCCCCATCGCGTGTAGAACAAGCCGAAGAAGGAGGCGGCGACGATCGCCATCATCAGGTACACGAGCACGTTCTGATCGAAGGCAACCGGTCCGAGGATCGGGACATCCGAGAGCCCCGGGATCGGGACGTTCTGGAACCGCCCCGGGTTGTTCAGTTCCTGGTTGCGCTGTAAGAACTGATCTGTCAGGTAGCTGGTGAGGCCCAACGCCAGGATGTTGATCACCGTCCCGGCGACGATCTGGTCCACCTGGTACCGGATCGCGAGGAGCGCCAGGAGCCCCGCGACCAGCCCCCCAACGATGGCTCCAGAGAGCAGCCCGATCCACAGGCTGTCCGTCAGGCTGGCGGCCACCGATGCGGTGAAGGCCGAGGTCAGGAGCATGCCCTCGATCGCGATGTTGATCACCCCGGCCCGTTCGCAGAGCACGCCGGAAAGAGCGCCGAAGGTGATCGGCACCGACCGCAGCAGGGTGCTCTGGAGCATCCCCAACAGGCTCAGGGACCGATCGCGCGCCGCCCAGGTGAGGAAGGCGAAGACGAAGAGCACGAGGACGATCGCGATCACCAGGTTCACTCGCCGCTCGAACCCCCGGCTCAGCTGGACACCGCCCAGGAACGCGCATACCGCTCCCAGGAGGAACGCCGTGCTCCTGGCGGGAAGGACGAGATCGGGGAGCCGGAAAAGGGTCTCGGCGCGTGCCGGGTTCAGCCCCAAACGGGAGACCACGCCGCCCTCCGATCCCAGCCCGAACACCAGCACGATGAGCACGCCGACGAGCAGGAACAGGATGCCCATAACCCGTGCTCGGCGCAGCGATGCCGTCGACGCTCCCACGGAGCCGGCAACGACGCTCATCCGCCCCATCCCTTCGCGAACGCGTCCGGGCCCGCCACGCGCCGGGCGCGGATCCGGTAGATCGCTCGTACCAGGGCCGGCGCTGCGACGAACGCGATGACGAGGGCCTGGATCACGACGATGATGTCGATGGGGGTCTGGGTGACCGCCTGCATCGTCCGGCCGCCGGCCCGCAAGCTGCCGAACAGGAACGCCGCAAGGACCACCCCGGCCGGTCTTGCTCGACCGAGCAGGGCGAGGGCGATCGCGTCGAAACCGAGGCCAGAGGCGAACCCGGGGATGAGGCTGGGAGTCACGCTGGCCAGCTGATTGGTTCCGGCCAGGCCGGCCAGGCCCCCGGCCAGGGCCATGACCGCCACCACCGTCCGGGTGGGGCTCATCCCTGCCGCGCGAGCGGCATCCGGGTTCGCCCCCACGGCACGGAACTCGAACCCGATCGTGGTCCGGTTCAGGAGCCATGCCACGGCCGCGGCCACGCCGATAGCGACGAAGATCCCAGCATGAACCCTGAGGTTGGTGCCGAACAGGTGGGGGAAGGCCACCTCGACGGGTCTGGCGATCGGCTCCGCCTGCTGGCGGTAGAAGTCGGTGGTCAACAGGTAGAGTCCAAGGCTCACGGCGACGAAGTTCAGCATGATGGTGGTGATGACCTCATGGGCTCCTGTCCTGGCCTTGAGGAATCCCGGGATGGCTCCCCACACCGCTCCGCCGGCGAACCCCGCGGCGATCATGAGGACGAGGTGGAGGGGACCCGGCAGGTATCCCATCGAGAACCCCACAGCGGCCGCGACCACGGCCCCCATGTTCATCTGCCCCTCCGCTCCGATGTTGAACAAGCCTGCCCGAAACCCCAGAGCGACGGAGAGGCCGACGAAGACGAGCGGAGTCGCCGCGACGATCGTCTCCGACAGCGGGTACAGCGCGCCGCGTATCTGGTCGAGGTCCCCGGACACGAACGCCCGACCGATGCCGGACGGACTGCCGAAGGCACCGGAGAAGAGGGCGTAGTACGACTCGCTGACGACCCGCCAGGACGCGGACAGCGCCTCTCCGGGGTCCCGGAAGAAGCCTGCCCATTCCCGGAGGGCATCCTCGTCCGTGAACACGATCACCAACCCCCCGATAACAAGGGCCGTGACCACTGCGAGGAAGGGGACGAGCAACGAGTCTCGCCATCCACCTCGCCCCGTGGTGACGATCGCCCCCGCCGCGAGGACTTCCTCCTCCACCTCGTGGGCGGCCCGCGGCTCCTCCTGAGGGACGGTGTCGCCGGTGGACGGGAGATCGCCTTCCCCATCGGAGGGAGGGCGCCCGATGGGCTCACCCACCGGGGCCCTCGCCTTCGCCGAGGGAGCCCGCCATGAGAAGCCCGATGCGCTCCGGCTCGGCCGTGTCGGCAGGGAGGATGTTCAGGATCTTGCCCCGGTACATCACGGCGATCCGGTCGGCCAGAGCCAAGACCTCATCCAGCTCCACGGAGACGATCAGGACGGCGGCCCCCTGGTCTCGCTTCTCCACCAGACGCTCGTGGATGTATTCGATGGAGCCCACATCCAGACCCCGCGTGGGCTGGCTCGCGACGAGAAGCCGGATCGGCCTCGAGAACTCCCGGCCGATGATGACCTTCTGCTGGTTCCCGCCGGACAGCGTGGCGACCGGCTGCTCCACCGAGAGTGTCCGGATGTCAAAGGCAGCGACTCGTTCCTGCGCTGCGGCCCGGATCGCCTCGTCGTCGCGCACGATCCACCGCGCGAACGGAGCACTCCCGTGGGTGTTCAGGACGAGGTTGTCCGCGATCGAGAAATCCAGCACCAAACCGTCCCGCTGCCGATCCTCGGGAACGTGGCCAACCCCGGCGCGGAGGAAGCCGCGAGGCGATGCTCCGGTCACGTCACGCCCCAGCAACCGGATGGACCCCGAGGCGATGGGGCGGAGCCCCGTGACCGCCTCCACCAGCTCGGTCTGGCCGTTCCCCTGCACCCCCGCCACGCAGACGATCTCGCCGGCCTGCACCGTCAGGGATACGCCGTCCACCGCCACCTGTCCCCGGTCGTCCAGCACCACGACGTCGAGGACCTCAAGCACCGGCCCCCGGGTGTCCGCCGGCGCTTTGTCGACCCGCAGGCGAACGGCTCGGCCCACCATCATCGCGGCAAGCTCTTCTTCGGACGTCTCGCCCGGCGTCGTAGTCCCCACCACCCGGCCCCGGCTCATCACCGTGATGCGGTCGGCGATGGCGAGCACCTCCTTCAGCTTGTGCGTGATGAAGATGATCGACTTGCCCGCTTCCTGAAGGGAGCGCATGACCTCGAACAGGTCCTCGGTCTCCTGGGGAGTGAGCACCGCGGTGGGCTCGTCCAGGATCAGGATCTGAGCCTCCCGATAGAGGGCCTTCAGGATCTCGACGCGCTGCTGGACCCCAACGGGCAGCTCTTCTACCACCGCATCCGGTGGGACCTCCAGGCCGTACCGCTGGCTGATCTCACGCACGCGCTGTGCGGCCTCGCGGCGATCCAGGAACCCAAACCGGCGGGTCGACTCGATTCCGAGCATGACGTTCTCGGTGACCGTGAAAACGGGCACGAGCATGAAGTGTTGGTGGACCATGCCGAGTCCGGCGCCGATGGCGTGCCTGGGGCTGCCGAAGTGCACAGGACTGCCGTCGAGAAGGATCTCTCCCCCGTCGGCCCGGTACAGGCCGTACACGATGTTCATGAGCGTGGTCTTGCCGGCACCGTTCTCGCCAAGGAGCGCGTGGATCTCGCCTTCCGCAACCGTGAGGTCGACACTGTCGTTGGCGACGAGGCCCGGGAAGCGCTTGGTCACCCCCTTGAGCTGGAGTCGCACTCCCGGGGCCTCCTTAGCAGGAAGAGGAGGGGTACCGGGTCGCCCCCGGTACCCTTTCCCCCGTCAGGCGGATCAGGCCGGATAGTCCGTGGGGACCACGGAGACCTCGCCGGCGATGATGCCCTGCCTCAGCTCCTCGATCCTGTCCTTCAGCTCCTGAGGGACGTCACCCTCGAACTCGTGGAACTCCGCGATGTCCACGCCCTCGTTCTCGAGCGTCCCGACGTACAGACCACCTTCGAACCTGTCCTCGATGACGCTCACCACGGTGTCGTAGACGGCGACGTCCATGTTCTTCTTCACGCTGGTGAGGAAGAGCGCGCACGAATCGGGAACGGAGACGCAGCCGTCGCTGTCCACCCACAGGACCTTGACGTTGCCGGCATCCTCGGCTGCCGCGACGGTGCCCAATCCGGTCGGGCCGGCCACCGGCAGGATGATGTCTGCGCCTTCGGCGATGAAGTCCTCGGTGATCCGGCGGCCCTCGGCGGAGTTGTCGAACCCGACGGCAGGATCGGTCGAGACCTGGGTGCCCTCCTGGGCCTCGGGATCCCACCCGAGCACCTCGACGCTCGTCCCGTTGTCCTCGTTGTAGGCCCGGACCCCCGCGGAGAGCCCGTTCATGAAGATGGTCACGGTGGGAAACAGGACACCCCCGTAGGTGGCGATCGTTCCCGTCTCCGTCATGCCCGCAGACAGGTACCCGGCGAGGAACGCCGCCTGGTCGGTCTGGAAGGTGAGCTCGCTCACGTTTTCGAACGTCTGGTCCTCGGGTGGGTCCTTCGAGAAATCGAAGATGTCGTAGTCCACGATGGCGAAGAGCTGGTCAGGATTGGCAGTTGCCGCTTCCACGGTGACCGGTCCGAGATTGAAGCCCGCCGGCGTGATGAGGTCGCAGTCCTGTTGGACGAACGCCTGGAGGTTCGGCGCGTAGTCGGCGGCGGTCTGGGACTCGACGAAGCTGTACTCGATACCGAGCTCCTCTTGAGCTCGGAGAAAGCCCTCATGGATCGTCTGGTTGAAGCTTCGGTCGTCGACCCCTCCCGTATCGCTGACGTAACAGGCGTGGAACCCTTCTCCCGGCAGGGCCTCGGGAGACTCGCCTCCTGTCGGGGTCGCTCCCCCGTTCGCCTCGTCCGGGTCCTCCGCACAGGCCGCGGCGACCAGAGCGAGGCTCAGCATGAGCGCGAACACGAATCGAAACCTTCCGCTCATTCCCCCTCCTTCATTCAGGAGCCGTCTTCCCGGATGACAAAGAAGGCCCGCCGGTGGCGGGACGCCAGGCCGGCCGTCCGTGTGAGCGTACTTTCCCGGATATGCACCATAGAGGTCAAGCCGAGCTCATCCGGGTACTTCCCGGTCGAGCTGCTCTCGGGTGGGCAGCCCTTCCAGGACGCCGAGCCGTGTGGCACAGAACGCGCCCGCACGCAGGCCGAGGCGGATCGCCTCCGCCGCCGGAAGGCCGCTCGCCAGGCCTGTCACCAGGCCGGCGTTGAATGCGTCACCCGACCCCGTGGTGTCCCGGGCTCGCACGGCGTAGGGAGCGAAGGTCTCGGACGTGCCCGCGGTCACCCGCATGGCGCCTCGCTCGCCGAGCGTCACCACGACCACCTCGACCCCCATTCCGGTGAGGGTCCGGGCGGCGCGCTCGATTTCACTCGCCGCGGTGGTCGGAAGATCCGTGAGGACGCGGAGCTCGGCCTCGTTAGGCGTCAGGACGTCTACTAGGCCCAGGACCTCGGGCGGGAGCCGAACCGCCGGCGAAGGATCCAGGATGGTGGTCGCACCGATCCGTCGGGCGTGCTGGGCGATCTCGGTAAAGAGGTCGAGCCCGCACTCGAGCTGACAGAGCAGGTGCGTGGCGCCGTCGAAGACCCCGCCGAGGCCGATCACGTCCTGCGCGGTGAGGCGCGCGTTCGCACCCGGAGCCACGGAGATGGCGTTGGTGCCGGTATCGTCGACCAGAACCAGAGCGACGCCGGTATGGGTACGGTCCTCCAGGATTCCCGGCCCGCTCAGCCCCTCGCTCTCGAACAGCCGGCGAGCCGCGAGGCCGAACGCATCGGCACCGACCTTCACGACGAGCGTCACCGCCGCCCCAAGGCGCCTGGCGCCGATGGCCTGGTTCGATCCCTTTCCCCCCGGACCCGTGTGGAACTCTCGGCCGAGGACCGTCTGCCCGGGCATCGGGAGTGTCGCCGAGACGACGGTCATGTCGACGTTGTAGCCGCCGACGACCACGACGCGACCGCTCATCGAGCCTGAGTCACCCAGCGATGACGGCTGATCAGAGGAGCGGCGTGAGCTCAGCGATGGAGCAGGACCCCTTCCAGCGCTTGAGGGCCTCGGCGGGTGGGCCCGCCCGGGAGCGTCTCCGGTCGACGAGCAGTGACGCCACCTGATCCCACTCCGGCCCCTCCAGGATCCGGCAGGAGGCCCGGAACCGCTCGAGCGACGTCTCTCGAAGCTTCCGTCGCAAGATCACCAGGGCTTCGTCCGAGCCCGGGATGCCGGGAACGGTCTGCTCCTTCAGGCTGGGCTCGTTGGAGGAGAGGACGTAGATCTTCCCCTGTCGGTACACGAACCAGGCCGGAACCGTGATCTCCCGCCCCTCGTACTCGACCCCGATCCACGCGACGTCCGACTTCTTGAGGCCGTCCTCGACCTCCTTCGGAAGCTTCTCCGGCGCCACCTGCAGCACGACCTGGAACTCGGTCTGGCCCTGGACCTCCCCGTCCAGCACGAAGGATGCGACGTAGCCGCCCAGCTCGCGGAACATCCCGTCGTCAACGATCGTCTCGACGTGGGTCAGATCCATCGAGCCCATCAGCCACCGGGCCTCCGGGCCGATCCTGTGGGCGACGGCCCCGGAGGGGGCGATCAGCTGCACCTCCTCGGCAATGTAGCCCGTCGGTGCCTTCCAATCGCGCAGGACGGCGAACGGGAGGGCTCGAGAGGGAACGGCCAGCAGATAGACGAGCCCGTTCGCCATGTCCCCCTCGGCGTCTCGCTGCCGGACATCGAGGACGTTCGCGAAGACGAGCTCCCCACTCGGCACGGCGGGCAGGATAGTGGATTCGCCGAGTCTCCGCGACGGCAGGGCGATGGGGACCGCCGGAGGGAAAGGCCGGCTTCAGGCCATGCGCGCGAGCCAGAGGGTGGGTTCCTCCAGCTCGGGCGCTGAGGGGAGCGCCTCGGCCGAGCTCCACATCGTCCCGAGGGCCGCCTCGTCCGTCAGTTCGGCCACCCTCGCGCAGAAGGCCCGTCCACGGGCGTGCTCCTCGGCGTCCATCTCCAGACCCAGCAGCCGCTCGAGTGCCTGATCCGCGGCCCCACCGTCGCGATGGCGCCGCATGGCCTCCTCGATGCGCCCGTAGGAGGACAGCATCTTCGTGCCGAGGGACTCGACGACGTGGTCCGCGTACCCTTCGGCGGCGACCAGGAACGCCCGCACCCGCGCGATCCGGAGCCGCTGCTCTGGGTCCGACGATCTTCCGAAGAAGTTTCCGGTGGACTCCAAGGCATTCGTGAAGGCCTCGGGATTGGACAGATCCAGGCCCTCGAGGCCTCGCTCGAGCTCCGACAGATCGATCTCGGCGTGCTCCACGAGGTCGCGAACGAGTCGCAGGAAGTGCTCACGCACCCATGGGCGCGCGAACTCGAATCGATGCGCCACCTCATGGAGAGCCACCCAGCCGCGCAGCTCCACTGCCGGCAGGCTCCAGTCCGACTCGAACCGCGCGAGGTTCGGCACGACGAAGTGAAGGACGCTGCCCGCTCGCGGGACGGCAAGGTCGAATTGCGCGAGCGCGCGCTGCCCCAGGTGGCCGAGGGCCACGCCGACCTGCACGCCCGTGAGCAGCGGCACCATCCGCCCCATCAAGGCGCCCAGCATCTCCTGGCCTTCGGGAAGCGCCACGGCGCCTCGGGACTCAAGCGCGGAGCTCAGTTTCGCCGCCACGGGATCGAGGATGTCCCGGAGCCCCAGAACGGTTGCCTCGACCCACTGGGCCCGTCGGAACGCCTGGATCTCCGGCACGTCGGCGGGAGGGGAAAGGCCCGTGAGGTTCGCCACGGCGAGCTCGGCGGCGCGCACGGTCTCGGTGAGGCCGCGAAGATCGGCCTCGGTCGGCGGCGGGTCG
>JACDCJ010000209.1 GCA_013817655.1 Actinosomnolentus pattersoniae (SeqCode) | reverse complement strand
GGCGCGAGTTCTTCGAGGACTTCAAACCGAAGCTGGGAGACGGGAGCGCGTCGGCGCTTCCCGCTGCCCCGGCCGCGGCGCCGCGCGAGGCCGGTCCGGGCCCAGCACCTCGCCCCGCGCCGCCACCTCCGGAGGCGATGGCCTCGGCCGTTCCCGGCAACGCCGTGGCACTCAAGGGCGCGGGCGCCCGGATCGCCCAGAACATGGCGGCGTCGCTCGATATCCCCACGGCGACGTCCTTCCGTTTCGTCCCGGCGAAGCTGCTCGAGGAGAACCGGCGCGTCCTCAATCGCTTCCTCGCGGCGGGCGGGGGCGGAAAGGTGAGCTTCACGCACCTGATCGGCTGGGCCATCGTCCGGGCGCTGGAGGCGATTCCGGCGATGAAGTCGAGCTACCGGGAGATCGGCGGGCGGCCCCATGTGGTCCGTTCGGAGATGGTCAACCTCGGCCTCGCCGTCGACGTGGAGCGGGGCGACGGGACGCGGTCGCTACTGGTGCCGAACATAAAGGGAGCCAGCGAGATGGACTTCGCCGGCTTCTGGGCGGCCTACGAGGACGTGATCCGGAAGGTCCGGAGCAACAAGCTCAGCCCCGACGACTTCGCACAGACCACGGTCACGCTGACCAACCCCGGCACGATCGGGACTCAGCTCTCGGTGCCTCGACTGATGCCGGGGCAGGGGCTCATCGTGGCGACCGGGCGGATCGATTACCCCACCGAGTTCCAGGGAGCGGATCCCGACGCACTCGCCAGCCTCGGCGTGGGGAAGACCATCGGGGTCACGAGCACTTATGACCACCGGGTCATCCAGGGAGCCGAGAGCGGGGAATTCCTGGCGAAGGTGGAGGAACTGCTCCTCGGCGCCCACGACTTCTACGACGAGGTGTTCGCGAGCCTTTCCCTCCCGTACGAACCGGTGCGCTGGACCGCCGACCGTGCGGCCGAGCTCGGCCAGGTCGGCGACGACGGGCACATGGAGAAGCAGGCACACGTTCTGCGCCTGGTGAACATGTACCGCGTCCGTGGCCATCTCCTCGCCAACTTGGATCCCCTGCAGACGAAGAAGGTCCTCAGCCACAAGGAGCTCGATCCCGCGTACCACGGGCTGAGCGTGTGGGATCTGGACCGGGAGTTCTTCGTGGACGACCTGCCCGGAGCCCGCCGTCAGAAGCTCCGGCAGGTGCTCGACCTGCTTCGAGATGCCTACTGCGGGACGGTCGGCTTGGAGTTCATGCACATCCAGGAGCCGGACCAGCGGCGCTGGATCCAGGAACGGGTCGAAGGGGTCGAGCGAGAGCTTTCCTCCGAGGATCAAAAGCACATCCTGGGTCGGCTCAACGCGGCCGAGGGGTTCGAGCGGTTCCTGCACTCGAAGTACGTGGGACACAAGCGCTTCAGCCTCGAGGGGGCGGAGAGCCTCATCCCGATGCTGGACATGCTGTTCGAGGACGCCGCCGACGCCGGTGTCGAGCAGGTGATCATGGGCATGGCGCACCGGGGCCGGCTGAACGTCCTGGTGAACGCGCTGGGAAAGAGCTACGGCCGCGTCTTCCGGGAGTTCGAGGGCGACCTCGACCCCAACAGCATCCAGGGCTCCGGCGACGTGAAGTACCACCTCGGGACGGCCGGCAAGTTCACCAGCCGGGCCGGGTCGACCATCACCGTGGAGCTGGCGTCGAACCCGAGCCACCTGGAGGCCGTCGATCCCGTGGTCGAGGGAATGGTACGGGCAGCCCAGGACGAGATGCAGGACGACGACCGCGTCAAGGTTCTGCCGGTGCTGCTGCACGGCGACGCCGCGTTCGCCGGCCAGGGGGTGGTCGCCGAGACGTTCGGGATGAGCCAGCTTCCCGGGTTCAAGACGGGCGGGACGATACATATCGTGGTCAACAACCAGCTCGGGTTCACGACGCCGGCCGTCCGGGGACGCTCGAGCGTCTATGCGACCGACATCGCCAAGATGGTCCAGGCACCAATCTTCCATGTGAACGGCGACGATCCGGAGGCGTGCGCGTGGGTCGCTCGGCTCGCCTACGGCTTCCGCCAGGCCTACCGCAAGGACGTCGTCGTCGACCTGGTCTGCTACCGGCGCTACGGGCACAACGAGGCGGATGACCCGAGCTACACCCAGCCGCAGATGTACGCGAACATCGACGCCCGCCGATCCGTCCGAAAGCTGTACATGGAGCGGCTGGTCAACCGCGGCGACATCACCTTGGAGGACGCGGAGGCGGCGCTGGCCGATTACCGCGCACGCCTCGAGCAGGCGTTCGAGGAGACGAAGGGAAGCGCGCCCAGCCCGCCCGAGGAGGAGCTCAGGTCGCGCGAACCGCTGGGCGTCCTGCCGGTGGTTGAGACGGGGGTGGGCCGGAAGACGCTCGATCGAGTGCTCGGGGCGGTGACTACGTGGCCGGAGGACTTCACCCCCCACCCAAAGCTCGCCAAGCAGCTCGAGAGGCGGCGGGATCTGCTCGAAAAGGGCACGGCGGACTGGGCTCTCGGAGAGGCCCTGGCCTTCGGCTCGCTGGTGCTCGAAGGAACGCCCGTGCGGATCACCGGCCAGGACTCCCGGCGGGGAACCTTCAGCCAGAGACATGCCGTCCTGGTGGACTACCGGACCGAGCGCCGGTTCTTCCCCCT
>JACDCJ010000208.1 GCA_013817655.1 Actinosomnolentus pattersoniae (SeqCode) | reverse complement strand
GCGCACGCCCGCGACGACCCCCTCCAGCCAGAGCTCCGGGGCCACCCTTCCTGTGCAGACTCCGGACCCCGGTCCATCGATCGCGGAGCTTCCGGAACTGGTCCTTCGGGCGAACCTCTCCGAGCCGCCGGCGGAATGGGAACTCGTCGCGGCCATCCCGTTCGGCCGGGCGGAGTCCTCCTTGGGGTTCGCCAACGACCAACAGACGATGTCGCTTCCCGAGATGCCCCGCGCGATGGTCGTGGACGAGGACGGGTCGCTGTGGTTCCTGGACATCGTCAAGGAACGAGTCGCCCACTTCACCGAGACCGGGGACTTCATCGAGGCGATCGAGGGGCTGCATTTCGATCGGGAACACCCGATCCCGAAGGACATCGCCATCGTCGACGGCACCCTCTACGCGATCATGGCGAGGCGCCTTCAGACGACCGTGGCGGCCTTCGACGGCGAGCGCTGGATCGCACGAATCGTGACCGACCGGGGGGAGCCATCGGTCGTCTACAACCTCCTTTCCTCCGACGCCGGCCTCATCGGTTGGGCCTCGGGCCTCGCCGACCTCGATCGGCTCGGCGAGGGGTACTTCGGATACGCGAGCCTCGATCCCCTGGTCTCCGGAGAGATCTCTCGCATCGCCGGGGTCCCCCTCTCGGATGGCCTCATGATCGACCTGCGAGGTCCGGAGCAGGACCGGATGGAACTGGTCTACACGACCGAGGAGGCCACGGTCATCCAACCCGTGCGGATCGAGGTCGCGTTCACTCCCGGATCGGATCCGATTCCCGCCGTCGCCGGAGGCATCATCGAGGCTCCGCTCGATCGAGCCGTCGGGATCCACGTCCATCTGGCGGCATCGGATGCGGAGGCAGGCGAGGACGCCGGCGGCGAGTGGTACCTGCAAACCGGACCAGATGGAGAGCCGGTGATCTTCGAACGCATCCCCGAGTCCCCTCTGGCGAACGAGCACCAGGTGAGGCAGATCGCGGCCGGGCCCGGCGACTCCGTGTATCTCATGGTCCCCCAGCCGGGTGAGCTCAAGGTCTTTCGCCGGTAGCTTGCGATCGCCCGTCGGAGGCCGATGCTAGATTTGCTTCGTGGGGTTCGTGCGCCGCCATCCCATCCTCTCCTCCGCCCTCCTGGCCCTCGTTCTCGTGTGCGGCATCGTCGCCGCCACCGCCGTGGCGGTGTGGCGATCGGCCCATCGGGACGAAGCGAGTGAGTTGGACCGGGTCGACCTGATCGCCGTGCTCGGAGCGGCCCAGTACGACGGTGAGCCGTCGCCCGTGTTCGAGGGACGGTTGGAGCACGCGGCCCTTCTGTTCGAAAAGGGCTTCGCCCCGATAATCGTGGTGCTCGGCAGCGGCCAGCCGGGAGACCTCACCACCGAGGGGGCGGCCGGCCGCTCGTTCCTCATCTCCAACGGCCTGCCGGAGGCGGCGGTGTTCTCGGAGCCGACCGGCTCCACGACCCTGCAGAGCCTTCAGGGCGCGGCCCGCTTCATGCGCGACCGGGGCCTGTCCACCGTGTTTCTCGTCTCGGACCCGTGGCACAACCTGAGGATCCGGCGGATGGCGCGGGACCTGGGACTCGACGCGTACGTGTCGGCGACGTTCCACTCGGCGGCCCGAAGCCAGTGGACGCGAATGTCGGGATACGCCCGCGAGACGTTCGCGTACCTCTACTACCGCGTCGCCGGCCGCTGAGTCGTTGGCGTCACCGGTCGCCCGCCCGGACGGCCGGGCCATTCGAGGGCGGTGCTACCCTTTCTCAGACGTGGCAGTCGGGCAGAGCGTGCGCGAGCGCACGGAACGGGTCGAGCGAGAGATCCTCTCCGATCGGGCGACCCTCGCCGCGGGATCGAAGGGCAGAGATCGAGAGGAAGCGCCTCATCCACTGCGCACGGCGTTCCAGCGCGATCGGGACCGCCTCGTCCACGCGAAGGCCTTCCGCCGGCTGAAGCACAAGACGCAGGTCTTCGTTTCCCCGGAGGGCGACCACTATCGGGTGCGTCTCACCCACACGCTGGAGGTCTCCCAGATCGCGCGCACCGTCGCGCGCGCCCTTCGCCTGAACGAGGACCTCACGGAGGCGATCGCCCTCGGTCACGACCTCGGCCACACGCCGTTCGGGCACCTCGGGGAGCAGGCCCTCTCGCCCTTCCTCGGCCGTCCGTTTCGCCACAGCGAGCAGAGCCTTCGCATCGTCGAGGTTCTCGAGAACGAGGGCCGCGGGCTCAACCTGAGCTGGGAGGTGAGGGACGGAATCCTTAACCACACGTGGTCCATGCCGATGCCGGCCACACAGGAAGGGCAGGCCGTCCGTTTCTCCGACCGGATCGCCTACGTGAACCACGACGTGGACGACGCCATCCGGGCGGGGGTCCTTTCGGCCGGAGACATCCCGGTCGAGGTCCGCCGAGTCCTCGGCGATACCCACAGCCGCCGGATCGACACGCTGGTGACCGACCTCGTGGAGCAGAGCGAGGATCGGGACGAGCTTGCGCTGTCTCCTCCCATCCTCGAGGCGCTCGACCGCTTTCGCGACTTCATGTTCGAGCGCGTGTACCTCCGGGCCGAGGCTCAGCAGGAGCAGCAGAAGGCCATCGCACTGGTCACGTCGCTGTTCGCGTACTACCTTGAGCATCCGGAGGCCGTGCCCGCGGAGGACATGCG
>JACDCJ010000003.1 GCA_013817655.1 Actinosomnolentus pattersoniae (SeqCode) | reverse complement strand
GCTCAGCCGTCTGGGGCTCATGCGTCCGACGGGTCTGCGGGCGTTCGCACGACGCTCCGAGGAGAAGCCGGGGATCTAGTCGGCGATGCCGACGGGACTGGAGGTGGTCAGTGGAAGTGCAATTCGTGGCGAGCTTCTCCCCGATCGTTCGGGATGCCGGTGCCGCCAGTGAGTTCTACGGCGCCGCGCTGGGCCTGTCCTTCGAAGGCGGCGATGGCGATCATGTCTTCACCGAGAAGCTGCCCGGCATCAAGCACTTCGGACTCTGGCCGCTGAGCGAAGCGGCCGAGGCATGCTTCGGCTCGAGCGACTGGCCGGCCGACGTTCCGGTTCCCCAGGCGACCATCGAGTTCGGGGTGCGGGACGTCGCGGCGGCGGCCGCCGAGCTGGAGGGACGGGGATATCGACTGCTTCACGGCGCCAGGACGGAGCCGTGGAATCAGGTGACGAGCAGACTGTTGAGCCCGGAGGGGCTGCTCGTCACCGTCTGCTACACGCCCTGGTTCCACACGGGGAACGAGGAGCCGAGCCCGGCATGATCCAGGCCGTCGGCCTCCGGGGCGATCATACGCACGAGGCTCGCTCTACTGGACGATCGGTCCGATCAGCCGCCCGGAGAACAGGAGAATTCCCGGCATCACGAACAGACACGCCACGAACAGGATGAGGCGGCGGTTGGTCCCCACCACCCAGTTGTCGAGCTTCATGATCGAGTTCTGCAGCGGCTTGTACAGGAACAGCAGGTACACGATGGTGATGATCGCCACCGCGATGGCCTCGGCGAGCACGACCTGCACTCCCTCGGGCCGGCCGAGGATCATCGCCGCGACGAGCGTGTCCGCGAGCGTCGTGATGTTCGCGCCCATGATATAGGGCATCGCCTCACGCCGGTCGATGTAGCCCTTCGCCGCCAGCGGGACCAGGACCGTGATCGCGACGGACACGGACAGGGTAAGCAGCGCGGCTAAGCAGCCGAGGAAGAACATCGGCCATGGCCGTTTGAGCCAGTGGTGCTTGCCTCCCGCGGCGCGGTCGGCGTCGATCTGTGGCAGCACCCCGTCCAGAAGCTTGAACGACAGAAGGATCACGCCGAGTCCCACCAGGAAGAGCACCCCCGCCGGGAGGTTGTCCACGAACACCTTCACGAGGGGACCCCAAACTCGGTCGATGACGCCGTCGACCTCCTCGGATGCCGTCCACTGCACGCCACCGAGCACGCCCGATTTCAGGATCCCGTAGCCGAGGAACATCCCGGGCACGTAGACGACGGCCGTCAACGAGAGCGCAAGGACTCCCATGCCCGTGGACTCTCGGCGGTTCTTGCTCTTCATCGCGTAGAGGAAACCGACGAGCAGGACGATGAAGGAGGCGCCGAGGCGTGAGCCGGAGAGCATCGTGAACGCCTGCAGGTTCGTGAGGGCGCCGGCGGCGAACAGCGACAGGGCTACAGCGGCGACGGGCGACCCGGAGAGGACGAGATAGGCGCCGATCCATCCGAGGCCGAGGGTGCTCATCGCGTTGTCGACCGGGAAGGTCCCCTCGAGCTCGGGTGCGAGCGCCTTGGCGCCGGACTTCATGAGCTGGATGGCGAGGATGAACAGGAAGATGGCCGGCACGAAGTGGAGGACCTTGGAGGCCACTCGCTTCCAATTGCGCCCCTCTGGTTCTGCGTCGCCGGATGCACGCGGGGGCGAGTCGGCCTCGACGGTGACCCGTCCATTGCCGGATACGACCACCGGATCGATGGCGGGGTCTTGAGTTCTCGAGGGCGCCTGGACTTCGCTCGCGCTTCCAGCCGTCAGTTCGTCCGACACTCTTGACCTCAGATCTGCTGGCTCTCAGGAGTAGGGACCGGTTCAGCTGCGAACATTACCCAACGCGTTCCCCAACGTGGGGAGGAGTGCGGGATTCTAGGCGGGGCCCGAGAAACCCGTCAACCACGGTGGGGCTCCCCCTTCGCACGGAAGGCCCCGGGCCGGCTTGACCTGTGTCCCCCCAATGGGGGACGTGTCGGCCACCTGGCGGATTGACCTCCCCGGGAGGCCGCGTACCGTAGGAACGACATGAACCCCGCCCGCCTTCCCCCTCGGGCGCTGGAAGCTGCCGGCGCCCCGCTGCTTCGGCCGGTCCGGGAGCGCCCCCGCCGCGGACTGAGCTATCGGGAGCTGTTGGAGCGCGTCCCGGCGGTCGTGTACGTCGCTGGACGAAACGGTGTCAGCTCCACCATCTACATGAGTCCCCAGATCGAGGAGCTGACCGGCTACGCGCCGTCGGCGTGGGAGGCGGACGCCGAGCTGTGGGCGAAGCTCCTGCATCCGGAGGATCGCGAGCGGGTGCTTACCGAAGCGAAGCGGACCAACGAGTCGGGAGAGCTGTTCGACTGTGAGTACCGGCTGCTCACGAGAAGAGGGCGAACGGTCTGGCTCAGGGACCGCGCGCAGCTTGTGCGCGGCAACGACGGGACCCTCTGGTGGCAGGGCGTCCTCATCGACATCGCCGAGCGCAAGCACGCCGAGGACAAGGTGGCGTTCCTCGCCTATCACGATCAGCTCACCGGCCTCCCCAACCGGACCATGTTCGAGGAGATCCTCGAGCTCGACCTGGCCCGGGCCCGACGGCACGACCTCTCGGTCGCCGTGGTGTCAGTTGACCTCGACGATTTCAAGCTGGTCAATGAGACCCTGGGGTACGACGCGGGCGACCAGCTGCTTGGAGAGGTGGCTGCCCGGCTGACGCACGTGAGCCGGGAGACGGACGTGGTCGCGCGCCTCGGGGGCGACCAGTTCCTGTTGCTGCTCTCCGACCTCGAGCGGGGAAGCTCGCTGCGATCGGCGCCCGAGGAAGAGGGCACCACCCTCACGGCCGAGGTGGTCGCCGCTCGCATCCAGGAATCGATGCGCCGGCCGTTTCGCCTGGGCGACGTGGAGCTCTATGCGACGGCGAGCCTCGGGATCAGCCTGTACCCCGTGGACGCCCACGACGCCCGGACCCTGATCCAGAACGCGGAAGCGGCCATGTACCGGAGCAGGAAGGCCGGTCCGGGAGGCTACGTGATCTACCCGAGCGGGGACCGGCGCACCGGTGCCAGGCTGAAAATGGGGACCCTACTGCACCGAGCGGTGGAGCGGCGCGAGTGGGTCCTGCACTACCAGCCCATCGTGAATCTCGCCGACGGCCGCACGGTCGGAGTCGAGGCGCTTGTCCGCTGGGACGATCCCGCGCGAGGAATCCTCCCTCCCTCCGAGTTCATCGCCCTGGCCGAAGAGATGGGCCTGATCGAGCCCATCGGCGAGTGGGTGCTCCGTGAGCTCGCCTCCCAATCCGTTCGGTGGCGCGAGCAAGGCCTGGACCTCGAAGTGAGCTTCAACCTCTCCCCCCGCCAGTTCTGGGACCCCGGCCTCGCCTCCAAGGTGATCGAACCCCTCCGATCGGCAGGGTGTCCGCTTGAATCGGTCGTCGTAGAGATCACCGAGACCGCGGCCATGACCGATCCCGCGCGGACCCAGGAGATCCTCCTCGGGCTGCGCGAGGAAGGCCTGCGCTTCGCAATCGACGACTTCGGCACGGGCTACTCTTCGCTGAGTCGCCTGCGCGACCTGCCGGTGGACACGCTGAAGATCGATCGGTCTTTCGTGGCGCCACTCCCAGGTGACCCGCAAGCCGGCGCGCTCGTCACATCGATCATCCAGCTCGCGAACGGGCTCGGGATGGTTCCCCTGGCCGAGGGGATCGAGAGTGAGGATCAACGGCGATTCCTTACGGCCCAGGGATGCGTCCAGGGACAGGGCTACCTGTTCAGTCACCCCGTGCCCGCGGAGGAGATCCCCGCGCGGCTCCGCTAGAGCCAGTCGCGCTTCTTGAACGTGACGTAGAGCGCTCCGGCAGAGAGCGCCATCAGCCCAAGGGCGAAGGGGTACCCGAACAACCAGTCGAGTTCGGGCATGTGGACGAAGTTCATCCCGTAGATGCCCGCGATGAGGGTCGGAACCAGAATGATCGCCGCCCACGACGTCAGGCGCTTCATGACCTCGTTCAAGCGGTTGCTGACGACGGTCAGGTGGGCGTCGAGCGCGGTCGACAGGATCTCGCGCAGCGTGTCCACGAAGTCGGTGACGCGCAGGACGTGGTCGTAGACGTCTCGGTAATAGGGCTCGAGCTCCGGCGTGACCACGTTCACCACCTTGCGCTGCATGACGTCGAGGACGTCTCGCAGGGGCGAGACCCACCGCCGGAACAGCAGCACCTGCTTCTTCAGACGAAAGATCTGGTTCTGGGCCATGGGGTCGCCATCGGAGTCCAGGACGTGCTCCTCGACCTCCTCCGAGAGGTCCTCCAGGGAGTCCAGCGTCGAGAAGTACCCGTCCACGATCTCGTCCAGGAGGATGTACAGGAGGTATCCGCCACCCTCCTTGAGCAGATGCTGGTGGATGTCCCACCGTTCGACGACGGGTCGCAGGTCGATGGCCGGCGCCTTGCGGACGGTGACCAGGTAGCCCTTGCCGACGAACGCGCCCACCTCGTGGCCGACGAGCTCCCCGTCCCGCAAGGTGACGCCGTAGGCCACCAGGAAGAAGTAGGAACCGTAGGACTCGATCTTCGGCCGCTGATGCGGGTGCAGGCAGTCCTCCAGCGCGAGCTCGTGGAACCCGAACTCCTCGCCGAGCATCGCGATGTCCTGCGGGGACGGAGACTCCACGTCCACCCAGACCAGCGATTCGGGTTCCTTCAAGAACTCGCTCACGAGGTCGGGATCGAACCCGGTCTCCTTGAGCTGGCCCTCGCGATATAGGCGGCAGGTGATCGCCATCTCGCGCGAGCCTACCTCAGCGCCCCGGCCCCGTCGCTACAGCAGCGGGTCGAGCGCCGCCTGGATCTGGTCGGCCGTCACGGGCCCCTCGAAGCGAGACCGGATCATCCCCTCCCCATCGATCACGAGCGTGATCGGCTCGGTGTCGAAACCCCATTCCAGGAAGACCGGGGCCGGGCGCTCCTGGTCGCGCTCGGGATAGACCTCGACGTGGATGAAGTTCGCGCGGTCGGGCCCGACGTCCTCGAAGACCGCGAGCTGCTCGTCGACGACGGGGCCGCACATCCGGCTCGTGCAGAGCAGCGGTGTTCCGAAGTTCACCACGGTCGGCTTGCCGTTCTGCAGGGCGTCGTCCAGCGAGATGTAATGCATCGCATCGGGCGGCTCGCGCGTGCAGATCTTCCGGCGCCCCCCATCCGTTGTCGCCACCGGCGTCGCCGTCGCGAGCGCCTCGGTGCCGACCTGCCCGGCCTGGGGGCCGTCGCTCACGGTCACGAGGGCCGTTCCCACGCTGCGGGTGGCACCTTGTTCGGCCACGCCCGCGAACAGCCAGTTCCCCGGACCGGGCACATCCACGTCGACGGAGTAGAAGCCCGTCAGCGCGGTCCTCGGCGCCGAGTTGGGAAAGCGCTCGAAGGCTGTGAACCGGTGGAAGGAGGCCGTGAACGGGCCGACGACCCGGCTCGTTTCGTCGGTTGCCAGGAAGACCTGTGGCGAGCCTCCCTCCAGGAGGTCGCCGTCCGAGGTAACCAGGCCGAAGCTGAACGGACCTGGCCCGACCGGGAGCTGGCTCTGGGCGGGGATCAGCGATACCACGGTGGCGCCCTCCTTCAGCTGGGCGATCGATGATTCGCCGCCCCCGTTCGAACCGGTGCCGTTCTGGTCACCGCCATCGCCGCAGGCCGCCAGGAGGAACGCCAGGCAGATCGCGATGGAAGAGGAGAGCCGGGAGAGGCGGCGAGCAGGCATCACGATCCAGCGTAGCGGCTATGCGCGGGCTACGGGGCGAACCGCACGAACTCGAAGTGCATCCCGTCCGGCAGGATCCAGCGGCCGCCCCAGGTGAAGCCCCACCGCTCGAAGATCGCCACGAGGCGGGGATCCTGATGCGGCGTGTGGCCGAACGGGTTCTCCGCGACGTTGATGTCGATGGCCGCGCCCCAGGAATGGTGGGAGATGCCGGCGGCCGGGTTCCGGTTGATGAATCGCGCCGAGAAGCAACCGCCGTAGTGCCCGGGGTTCACGAGGTGGCCGAGCCCCTCGCGCTGTAGCTCCAGGAGCGCCCCGGCGAGCTGCGGGATCAGGGCCCGGTTGCAGCGGACCGTCCCGAGCAGCGGCACGTTGGTCGTCACGATGCTCTTGCCCGTCCATGCGGGATCGGCGTCCAGGTAGCCGCCGACCGGCCGGGCGGAGAACTCGCCGAGCAACAGTTTCATCTGCACCTGGGGGAGCACGGCGTCCCCCTGGCGGAAGAACGGGGTCTCGCCCGGGCCCCGGATCTGGATCAGCGCGCCGGCAGGGAGGGTCGCGCGAATGCCGGCCGTGATCGCCTCCCGAGATGCGCCGTCCGCCGGATCGATGAGGACGTAGCGCTCCCTGGTCAAACCGAGGGAGGAGGCGGTAGCACGGGACACGAAGAGCTCGTGTGCGCCGATGGCCGTATCCGGCAGCACACCGGCGACTAGAAGTTCGTCGGGACCCATCTCGAGCGTGCCGCCGACGTCGATGCGGCGAATCTCCGCCGAGGTGGAGCCGAGGGCCGCCTCTCCGGCCGCGAGGCGTGGGATCAGGCTGCGGTCGGCCGGGGCGAGGAAGGGGGCGTAGTCGGTGAGCGTGGCGGCGGCCACCTCGAGCGGAAGCGCTCGTCCACCGCCCGGGTCGTCGACGATAGCGCCGCCGGACGTCACCGAGCGGGTCATCCAGGCGATGCCGCTTACCACGGGCACGACCCGACGGACGCCCGGGAGAGCCGCGACCCTCGAGGCGAACCCCGTCGGAAGTCCGCCGGGAATCCACGCGAGCAGCGTGTCGGGGATGACCGGCTCGAGCTCCGGGGGCGTTTCGACATCGGGGCCGGTGGGAGCGAGATCGGCCGGATCGACCCGGACCTCGCCCGGGTCGCCCTGGACGACCGAGCCGAGGGCCGCGCCCCCGAAGGCGCCGACGACGAGAGCAAGGGTCAGGGCGAGGCCCCGCCGGGCGGCGGCGGCGGGCCTCACGATCCTCCCTCCGTCGGCTCGAGGGAGCGGGCCACGCTGAGCAGCGTGGTCAGGTCGAACGCGGGGCCGGAGACCGAGCGGTACACATCGCCCTGCTTCCACTCGAGGAGGTGGCTCTCCGGCGACCAGCGCGCCACCGCAGGGCCGACGGCGACTACCTGCTGGCCCACCCCCCCTGGCGGCGCGAGGTCCTGGCCGGTGGCCTGGTGGATGAGCAGTCCCACGCCATCCAGCTCGGCCGCCGGCCGCCGGTACACGAGCGTGACTCCCACCGTCGTTCCCGACCGCACAAGGGCGGCCGTTGCCGGGCTCGCCGGATACCCGGGGGGCACGAACGTCGGGACGAGCACGTGGAAGTCCGCCTCCGCGATGGCGGCCGCAGGGGTCAGGCCGCTCTTCACCGTTCCCGCGTCGCCGCTTCGCGTCAGCCATTTCTGGGGCTGAGGAACCCCGGTCACCGGGAGCGAGGCCGCGACTCGGAGAAGTGTGGCGCGAGGAAGGTTCGAGGCGACCAGATATTCGCCCCGCGCGGTGTGCAGTGCCACGCGGCGGGGCTGCTCCGCGGTCGCAGGCTCGTAAGAGCCCGTCTCGCGCCCACCGGGGAGCGTCACGGGCTCCGCGAGCGGTCCCGCGCCGAAGGGCGCCCGTTGCTTCCAGCCCTGCACGCGGGTGACGGTCAGCCAGCCGAGACCACCTGCGTAGGCCGCGATCTCCTCGCGGTACGGCCGGGTGTCGTTCGACGGGAAAGCTCCCGTCCGCCACGGAGTCAGCCCGGCGGTTTCGCTCGGTCGAAGGAGAGGCGGAATCGGGGGCGAGCCGCCGACCGGGCCGGAGTCGCGGAAACCGGCATCGCCGCCACCGGCTGGTTGCGCCGACCCAAAGAGGGTCTCGGCCGGCGGCGGGGCCGCGCTCAGCGAGGCCACCACGGCCGTGAAGATCGGCACCGACGGCGGCTCCGGCGGGTACCCGGCCTGCGCCGTCCACAGGCGACGCTCCGCGCCGGTTGCCGGGAACACCTCATAGCGGAGGGGGAACCAGGTCTCGCGGTCGAGCCACAGCACGACGCGGTCCTGTGGGAAGAACGTTCGCCAGGAGCCGAGGAAGCGCAAGTACCGGAACAGCGGAGTCGCGTCCTGGTAGGCGAGCGCCACGGCCACGGCCGGTCGGTCACCCACAACTCCCTCCCCGATCACCGACACGCGGTCCGCGGCGGCCAGGACGGTCATGGGAACGATGACGTCGGTCGGCATGGCCGTCCTCGGGTCGAACGGCGGTCGGTTCTTGAAGGAGCGCTCCACAGGCCCCGTCGCGGGGCAGTCCGGCAGCGCCGCGGCCGGACATGGATCGGGTCCCCGGATCCGCCAGTTGCGGCCGTCCGTCGCGAGCGACAGGTCGTTCCGCGGCCATGCCGGAGAGGGGTAGGCCGTGGTGTCGCTCACGTCCACACGGAACTCCTCGGGAGCCCGAAACGCGAGGTGGGCCACGAACGTCCGCCGCGGGACGTCCCTGGTCCAGTTCCGCTCCGTTATGTCGAACGTCGCGACGTAGCCCTCCAGATGCCGTGCCGCCGCCAGGAGCCGGGCTGGAATCTCGGACGCCAGGGCGGCCGTGTCGTTCTCCCTTCGTGGCAGGACCCCTCCCGTCGTGACGACGAGACCGATCACGAGGCCGGCGACCAGAGCGGCCGCGACCGCGCGCCGCCCCGCCAGGAATCGGACGAGGAAGCGGTCGATGCCTCGTTCGGCGAGCCGAGGCACCGCGTCCCCGCGAACCGCGGCCATGATCGAGGGGACGAGGTCGGGGATCGGGCGCGCCACCTCGAACCGTGACAGCTCCCGCAGGCGCCAGGCGCCTGCGATGAATGCCGTGCAGCGAGGACAGTGCTCCGCGTGCTCGGCGACCGGGGCCGGCACGGTAACGCCCTCGTCCATGGCCTGGGAGACGGCTCGCTCGGCCACCTCACATCTCACCGGCCACCTCCGTCTCCGAGAGCTGCCGGATCAGGTGGGCCCGCGCACGGTGCATGCGACTCTTGAGGGTCCCGACCTTTACGCCGAGGATGTTCGAGGTCTCCACGTAGGTGAACCCCAGGACCTCGATCACGACGAACGGCTCCCGCAGGTCCGGGGGGAGCCCGCCGACGGCCGCGGCGATGCGCATGCGATCCTCGGCGCTGCCCCCGGATGGCGCCTGCAAAGCTTGCTCGGCAACCGAGGGGAAGAGATCCTCGCGTTGCGTCCGGCGGTATCCGTCCACCGCGCAATTGCGAACGATCCGGAGGAGCCAGCTCGTGAACTTCGCCTGACCGCGATACGAACGGATCGCGCGGAAGGCACGCAGGAAGGCCTCCTGCGTCACGTCCTCGGCCGTCGCCCGGTTCCGGGTGAGGTGGTACGCGAACCGCCAGACGTCTGCCTGATAGTCGCGTACCAGCGACTCGAAGGCTCGGAGGTCGCCCGACCGGGCCCTGGCGATGGTCTCCGGCTCCGGCTCTCGCAATCCTCGCCTCCGAGGCTCGGCGCGGCTCATTTCCGGTCCGGCCCCACTCGATCATCCCGGAAAAGACGAACCGGCGGGTCCGATGGTTCTCTCCGCGACCCCGTGGGCCGGGGCGTCTTCTAGAGTGAGCGAGCGTGGATGCGCACGAGACGGAGAAGATCCTCGCCGCCCGCTCCGCCGCGCGTGCCGTGAGGGACGGCATGATCGTCGGGCTCGGAACCGGAAGCACCGTAGCCCATTTCCTCACCGAGCTCGCGGAACGGCGACCACAGCGGCTTCGCTGCGTCGCCACGTCACCAGGGACCGAGGCCGCCGCAAGGAGGGTGGGGCTCCCGGTTGAGGCCTTCGACCGGCTGGAGAGGCTCGATCTCGCGGTCGATGGCGCGGATCAGGTTTCGCCGGAGCTCTGGCTCGTGAAGGGCGGTGGCGGGGCGCACGCCCGGGAGAAGGTGGTCGCCGCCGCCGCCTCGCGCTTCGTCGTAATCGTCGGTTCCGACAAGCTGGTCGAGAAGATCGTCCCGCCGATCCCATTGGAGCTGATGCCGTTCGGTCTCATCGCGACCCTTCGCCGTCTGTCGAGTCTCGGGGAGCTCACCAGGCGCGAGGCGCCCGCAACGCCCGATGGCAACGTGCTGGTCGACCTGTTGGGACGCGTGGATGATCCGGCGGCGCTCGCTCGGGAGCTCGACGCCGTGCCCGGGGTGATCGCACACGGGATCTTTCCCGCCGACCTCGTCTCCGAGGTGCTCATCGGACAGCCGGACGGCTCGGTCGAGCGGCGCTCGGCGGCCCGCGGGCGCTAGACCCAGTTGAACAGACAGGTGGTCTCGGCCGCGCAGCCGAACCACATGCGCGCCTGCCAGGCCTCCGAAGAGATCGTGCGGCCGGTCAGTACCGGGAAGAAGAACCCGAAGACGCCCACCGCGAGGAGCACCGCCACGACGACGAGTGGCGCCAGGACTCGCGCACGGGACAGACCAACGCGAACGTCCGCCAACCGCTCCAGCGCATAGACGACCGCCAGCACCAGGAACGGCGTTATGGGCGTCATGTAGAAGAGGAACGACGTCCGTCCCGTGGCGAACCACGGGAAGTACTGGACCGCGAAGCCCACCACGATGAGTCCGGCCCTCCAGTCCCGTCGCCGGATCCACCAGAGGAAGGCGAACGGGATCGCGAGGAGACTCCCCCAGAAGATCGCGGGGCTCCCCATCCCCAGGACCTCCGCTGCGGTTCCCGCCGGCGTACCGGCCTTGTAGTAGTAGGCGACGGGCCTTGCCATCAGGATCCACGTCCACGGTCGGGAGGCGTACGGGTGTTCCGCCGACAGCTGCAGCGAGAAGCTCGCCATGCTGCCCTGGAGCCTCCACAGGCCCTGAAGGTCGAACCCGTTCAGCGTGAACCATCGCGCATATGAGGCGACGTACACCATGATCGGGACGAGGATCAGGAACAGGAAGATCCCGAAGGCCTCGGACCGGAAGGCCTCCCACAGCGGCCGGCCGAGCCCGGAGCGCTTCCGCCGGGTTCGCTCCCAGGCGAGCGCGAGGACGAGCGCCCCGGCCAGCGCCGCCCCCCCAGACCACTTCGTCGCGACAGCCGCCCCGAACGCGATGCCGGCTGTCAGCCTCCACGGCCGGAAGATCGGCGAGGGGGGGCGATCGGCCGGCAGGTCGAACAGGGCCGCGTCGGCGGCGTCCGAAGGAGAGAGCACCTCGGTCTCGGGCGTTCGCCTTTCCATCCACTGGCGGTCGAGGACCAGGAAGAGGAATCCCGCGAGGACGAACGTCGCGACGAATATGTCGAGCATCGACGTGCGCGACTGGACGAAGTTCAGGCTTTCGGTGGCGAGCAGCAGGCCGGCGACGGCTCCCCAGAGGACGCTGCCGAAGAGGCGAAGCGCGAGGAGCGAGACGAGGAGGACGGACAGCGTTCCGAAGACCGCCGCGGTCACCCGCCAGCCGAACGGACGGTTCCCGTACACGCCGATGCCGGCGGCGATGAGTTCTCGTCCGACCGGGGGATGCACCGTAACAGTCTGCTCTCCGGGGTTGTCGAGATCGCACTGACGGAAAGGGATGCCGGCGTCGAAGCAGCCGTCCTTCGCGTAATAGACCTCGTCGAAGATGTAGTCCCTTGGCTGGGACAAGTGGTAGAAGCGCAGCCCGGCCGCGAGCGCTGTGACCGCACCGATCACCACGACGGCCCGGGCGTACCAGGGCGGTCCTTCGTGCCGCTGGGCCCGCCGCGGGATGAGGAGGGTGTCGTCGACGTGAGCCCGCGTCTCGATCTCCACCGCGTTCGAGGATAGCCCGGCCCTCGGCCCCCGGGGGGCGGGATGGTGATAATCGAGCCATGGATACGGGCGCACCCTCCTCGCCCGCCGCGGGCACGCTCTTCCTCGTCGGGACGCCGATCGGCAACCTCCAGGACATGACGGGACGGGCCAGGACGACCCTTGCGCGCGTGGGCCTCGTGGCCGCGGAGGACACGCGCCGCACCGGCCGCCTCCTCGCTGCGTTCGGTGTTCGGGCGCGACTCATGTCCCTCTTCGAGGGGAACGAGGCGGCCCGGATTCCCGAGATGCTCGGGATCCTGGGAGAAGGGACGGACGTGGCGCTCGTCTCCGACGCGGGCATGCCGGCGCTCTCGGACCCCGGATACCGCCTGGTGGCCGCCTGCATCGAGCGTGGGATCGAGGTCGACGTCGTCCCCGGCCCATCGGCGGCGGTGACGGCCCTGGTCATCTCCGGACTGCCGACGGACCGCTTCGTGTTCGAGGGTTTCCTCCCGCGGAGCGGTCGCAAGCGCGCGGAGCGGCTTCGCGATCTTGCGGTCGAACCCCGAACGATCGTGCTCTTCGAGTCGCCCAGGAGGCTCGCGTCGACGCTTAGAGACCTGGAGGCGGCGTGCGGTGACCGGCGGGTAGCCGTCGCCCGGGAGCTCACCAAGCTGCACCAGGAGGTGTTGCGCGGCCACCTCTCCGAGGTCCTGGCCGGCCTCGGCGACGAGGACCCGCGCGGCGAGATCGTCGTGGTGCTCGAGGGAGGGCGGCGGGGGCCGGGCGAAGGCGACGATCCCGAGACGGCATTCGCGATCGCGAGGGCCCTGGCCTCGGGGGGAGCGCGGAAGCGGGAGGCGGCCCGGAGGGCGTCGGACCTCACGGGCGCCTCCGCGCGGGAGATCTACGAGCGGCTCGCTCGCGAAGCGGGCGTGACCGGTTCAGGGGACGGCGGCGGGATCCAGCCTGGTGACGGCGGGGCGGCGGGCTCTTAGCTCCGAGTACGCCATCGCCATCAGGACCAGCGCTGCCCCGAGCCACTGGTGGAGGGCTAGGCGCTCGTGGAGCCACGCGGCCGCGAAGACCGCGGCGAATATCCCCTCGCCGGCCAGGACGATGACAGCTCGAGCCGCTGTCACGGTCCGCTGGGCGAAGATCTGGATGCTGAAGGCGACCCCCGTGCCGAGCACCCCCGTGATCACGAGCAGCGGGAGGACGTCCGCTCCGGCCGCGGCCTCGGGACGGAGCCCTGTGCCCATCGCCGCGGCAAGATGCAGTCCGGCCGCCACCCCAAGCTGAGCGAGGGAAAGGACCTCGGGCCGGAAGCGGGGCGAGAAGAAGCCCACGGCCACGATGTGCCCCGCCCACCCGACCGCTCCGGCGAGCACGAGGAGGTCTCCGAAATGTGGGCGAAGGGTCTGGAGGTCATGGATCGACAGGAGGGCGAGTCCGGCGAGGGAGACCATCCCGGCGAGCCACGCGGCGGCGGGGACGCGGCGCCGGAACGCCAGCGAGAGCAGGAAGGGAACGAAGACGACGTACGTGCCGGTGATGAAGCCGGCGTTCGTCGCGCTCGTCCGTGACTGTCCCTCGGTCTGGAGGAAGTACCCGAGGAACATGAGGGCACCGAGGATGGCGCCGGGGCCGAGCGCCGCCACCACGCCGGAGCCCCCTCGCCTCCCGATGCCCCGCCCCCGCCCGCCGACGAGCGGAAGCAGCGCGAGCACGGTCAGGAAGCCCAGGAGGCGGGTCCACGCCATGAACGGGGGCACCGGAAGATGCCGGAGCGCGATCTTGGTTGCGGGAAACGTCGCTCCCCAGAGCACCGGCGTGAGGAGGAGCAGGATGCTCGCGTCCACCTTGCGCCGCATCGGGGGACGATACCGCAGGCCCCTAGAATGGCCGGACCGTGAAGGACACCTTCTACGTCACGACGCCGATCTACTACGTGAACGGCGTGCCTCACATCGGCCACGCGTACACGACGGTGGCCTGCGACGTCATAGCCAGGTACCACCGGCTTCGAGGCGAGGCGGTGTTCTTCCTCACCGGCACCGACGAGCACAGCCAGAACGTCGCTCGCATCGCCGAGGAGAACGGCGTCTCGCCCGAGGAGTGGACGGACCGGATGATCCCGGAGTGGAAGCGGGTCTGGGAGCGCCTCCAGATCTCCTACGACGACTTCATCCGGACGAGCGAGGAGCGCCACACCAGGGCCGCGCAGGAGTTCGTGAAGGCCCTCTACGAACGCGGCGACGTCTACCTGGGGACCTACGAGGGCCCGTATTGCGTCTCATGCGAGGAGTTCAAGGTGGAGGCGGAGCTGGTCGACGGCCAGTGCCCCATACACCGGCGGCCCGTCGAGCACCTCTCCGAGGAGAACTACTTCTTCCGGCTGTCCAAGTATCAGGACGCCCTTCTTCGCCACTATGAGGATAATCCGGACTTCGTCGTCCCGGAGGAGCGGCGCAACGAGATGCTCTCCTTCATCCGGGGAGGCCTGCGAGACCTGTCGGTTTCTCGCAAGTCCGTGACGTGGGGGATCCCACTGCCCTGGGACCCGGGGCACGTGATCTACGTGTGGGTGGATGCCCTGCTCAACTACGTCACCGCCGCCGGATTCGGACTCGAAGAGGGAAGGTTCCGATCCGTGTGGCCCGCCGACGTGCACGTGATGGCGAACGACATCGTTCGGTTCCACTCCGTGATCTGGCCCGCCATGCTCATGGCCGCCGGCGTCCCCATTCCGCGCCAGATCTGCGTCCACGGATACATGCTCGTCGGCGGGGAGAAGATGTCCAAGACCCGCCTGACGGGGATCCACCCCTTCGAGCTCGTCGATTTCTTCGGGGTGGATGCGTACCGCTACTACTTCCTGCGCGAGATCACCTTCGGGCGGGACGGGAGCTTCTCCTGGGAGTCGATGCTGGCTCGCTACAACGCCGACCTCGCCAACGGGTGGGGGAACCTCGCCAGCAGGGTCCTCGCGATGGTGGACTCATACTTCGACGGCGTGGTGCCGGAGCCCGGCGGGGACGGCACCGGAGTGCTGTCCAACCTGGGGGGAGAGCTCGTTGAGCGGTTCGATGCCCACATGACCACTCTGCGCCTGACCGACGCCGTGGCATCGTTGGACGAGTTCGTCCGGGAGGCGAACCGGTACCTCGTGGAGGTGGCCCCCTGGGCCCTCGCGAAGGACGCGTCCCGCCGCCGGGAGCTGGAAGCCGTGTTGTACGAGGCCCTGGAGGGCTTGCGCCTCATAGCGCTGCTCGCATTTCCTATCATGCCCGAGGCCGCGGGCCGGCTCTGGGAGCAGCTCGGGATCGACGACCGGTTGGAGGACGAGCGGCTGCCGGAGGCGGGCCGCTGGGGCCGCCTCCAACCGGGGACGAAGGTGCGCCGCGGCGATTCGCTTTTCCCTCGCCTCGAGAGCTAACGTTCCACCTTTGGTGCAGACCCCGAGCCCCTACGCCGTCGACACCCACTGCCACCTGTTTCTCATGGATCAGGAGGCCGGTCGTGTGGTGTCCGCCGCGGCGGCCGCGGGCGTGGAACGGCTCGTGTGCGTCGGCATCGACCCGGCGACCAGCCGTCGTTCGGTCGAGCTCGCCGAGTCCTTCCGGGGCGTCTTCGCGACCGCCGGGATGCATCCACACACGGCGTCGGATTTCGACGGTCGCGCCGGAGCGGAGATCGAGGAGCTGCTGGCCGATCCCATGGTGGTGGGGGTCGGGGAGACGGGCCTCGACTATTACCGGAGGCTTTCCCCCGTGGAGGACCAGCACCGTGCTTTTCGAACCCACATCGCGCTCTCTCGCGAGTCGGGCAAGCCGCTCGTCGTCCACGTCCGGGATGCGTGGCCCGATGCGATGGCGATCCTCGCCGAGGAACGGGCGGAGCGGGTCGTGCTGCATTGCTTCTCGGGGGACGCCGCACACCTCGCGGAGGCCCAGGCCCGCGGCTATCTGACCTCGTTCGCCGCGAACATCACCTATCCGGGCGCCGACTCAATTCGTGGCGCGGCGGCCGCTTCGGCGCCCGGCCTCATCCTCGCCGAGACCGACAGCCCCTTTCTTCCGCCTCAGAGCCTGCGCGGCCGGCCGAACGAGCCCGGAAACGTCATGCATGTCCTCGCCGCCCTCGCCGAGACGAGGAACCTGACCCTGCAGCAGATGGTCGAGGAAACGAGCGCCGCCGCCATACGGACGTTCCCGCTCCTGCGCTAGAGACTCCGCCCGGCACTTCGAAGCGCCTGAACGTACGTTCGGTCCTCGCTTTGCACTAGAGGTTGAGAGTTTGCTAGGGTGCCAGCCCGGCAATGGCGCCGGAGGCGGGCCCGGTCCTTCCCCACCGCGGCCGTCGGTGGAGGGCTGTGCTTTGGGGAAAACGCCGGACGGCAAGGGACGAGTGGAACGCCGCAGCCTGCGATGGGGCACGCTTGGGCTGATAGCTCTGGTGCTCGCCCCCGGCGCGGTCGACATTCCCCGGGAGGAGCCGGACGCCGCCGCAGCACGCCCGGTGACCGCGAACGAGGGACCGGTCGGGTCCCTCGAGGCGGATCTGCTCTCCGGTGCCATCGATCTGTCGGATCCCGATGCCGGAGCGTGTGGCGTGGCCTCGTGGAGGGTCGCCTCCAAGCGGATGAGAGGGACGGGCGCCCAAGCCGGCCTTCCCCGCGGGGTGCCGATCCGGGTTCACGAGATCGAGAACGGCCGGTCGGTGACTGTGATAATCAACCGCCGTGGGTCGATCGGATCCGGGCGGATCATCGAGCTCTCCTCCGGCGCGTTCGCCACTCTCGCCCCCCTCGGGCGTGGGGTCCTCGACGTCTGCGTCAGCTGGTAGGGGCCTCCCACCGAGCGCCCTGCGCGCGCTCGCCGCGAGCCACGGGATCCGGCCCAACCGCGCCCTGGGGCAGCATTTCCTGGTTCATCCGACGCTGGCTCGCAGGATCGCCGAGGTGGCGGGAGTTGGACCGGAAAGCCGCGTGTTGGAGGTCGGCGCGGGGCTGGGGTCGCTCACCGTGGCGCTCGCATCGACCGGGGCGCGGGTGGTGGCCGTCGAACTCGACCGCGCCCTGCTCCCGGCGCTTAGAGAGGTCCTGGCGCCGTTCGAGCGCACCCTGGTCGTCCGCGCCGACGCGGTCACAGCCGAGTGGGGAGCCCTGCTGGCCGAGCCGGGCCCGTGGATCCTTGTGGCCAACCTGCCCTACAACGTTGCCGTACCGGTCGTCCTGCGGGTCGTGGAGCATGAACCGCGTGTGGAGCGCCTCGTGGTCATGGTCCAGCGCGAGGTGGGGGAACGGCTGGCGTCCCCGGCGGGCGGACCGCACTTCGGGCCCGTCTCCCTTCGCGTCGCCTACCGGATGGAGGCGCGCATCGTGCGGCGCGTGCCACCGACGGCGTTCTGGCCCCGGCCGGGGGTGGAGTCTGTGCTGGTGGCGATGACGCGCAGGCCGGCGGCCGTGAACGTCTCAGAGGCCGACCTGTGGCGACTGGTCGAAGTGGCCTTCGAGCAGCGAAGGAAGACGATCCGGAGCGCTCTCGTCCGGCTCGGCCTGTTGCCGGCGGACGCGGAAGCGGTCCTTACCCGTTGCGGGGTCTCGCCCGCGAGCCGGCCGCAGACCCTGGACCTCGAAGCGTTCGCCTGTCTCGCCGCCAACGTCGCAGCCCGGATGCCCTCGGATTCCCGGGCCTCGGGATGAGGGACCTTCCCGCGCACACCCTTTCGATTCGGGCATGGGCAAAGGTCAACCTCTTCCTTCGGGTGCTGGGGACCCGAACCGACGGATACCACGGCCTCGATACGGTGATCGTCCCGGTGACGCTGCACGACCGCCTGGAGATCCACGCCCTCTCGGATCCCCGGTTCCGGACGCTTTCCCTCTCGGTGGACGTGACCGGCGAGCCCGAGATCGCTCGCGCCGTGCCTACCGGCGAGTCGAACCTCGTTCTGCGGGCGGCGACAGCGCTGGCCGAGGCCGCTGGGGTGCGGGGCTTCGCCGACTTCCTCCTCGAAAAGCGAATTCCCGCGGCGGCCGGTCTGGGCGGAGGAAGCGCGGACGCGGCCGCGACCCTCCGTGGCCTGAACGGCCTCTGGGGGTGTGGCCTGGATGACGTCGCCCTTCGAGGGATCGGGGCGGATGTGGGCTCCGACGTCCCGGCGCTCCTCGCGGGGGGGACGGTGAGGGCATCGGGGCGGGGCGAGGTCATCCGGCAGGCGAACGCCGGTGCCATCGAATGGGTCCTCGTGACGTTTCCGTTCGGAGTCAGCACGGCATCGGCCTTCCGGTGGTGGGACGAGGATGGTGGCGTTTCGGGCCCTGACCCGGCACCCCTGGTGGATGCGTGCGGCCTCTTCTTGCGCGATGGCCCGGGCCCGGCCCTCAGCGCCCTCGGTCCCCTCCTCTACAACGATCTCGAGGAGCCGGTGATGAGGCGTCACCCCGAGGTCCGCGAGGCGCGCGATCGTCTGCTCGCGGGCGGAGCCGTCGGGGCGGTGATGTCCGGAAGCGGGCCGAGCGTCGCGGGCATCGTCCTCCCGGGTTCTGACCTGGACCCTGCCGTGGAGCAAGACATCGGTCGCCTGTCCGGCCGGGCCCCGTTGCGGGTCCGCTCGCGCGCGATGGAGTGAGCTCTGAAGAGCTGGGCCCCCGCGACTCGAACGCGGATTTCCGGGACCAAAACCCGGCGTCCTGCCAATTGGACGAAGGCCCATGGCGCGCCAACCACGATACCGTCGACCGGTGGCTGCGGACGCCCCGCGCAATGGATAATGCCGAGGTCCGCAGTGGCCCTCCAAGGAGAAGGGGCTTTCGTGGCCACCAGACGACCTCCCCGATCGGTCGCCGTCGTTGCGCTCGCGGCCGGCAGGGGGAAGAGGATGAGGTCGGCGACGCCGAAGGTGCTCCATCCGGTGTGCGGCCGGCCCTCCCTATGGCACGTCCTGCGAGCGGCCACACGGGGTGCCCGTCCTTCGAATGTCATCGTCGTCGTGGGCGAGGGGCGGCGGCAGGTCGAGGAAGCGGTGCGGTCGTGGCGCGTGCGGCCGGAACCGACGTTCGTCGACCAGGGAACCCCACTCGGGACGGGGCACGCCGTCGCCGCGACGGAGGAGGCGACGCAGGGCGCGGACGACGTGCTGATCCTCTCCGGCGACGATCCGCTGATCGGCGGCGAGCACGTCAGGCAGCTCCTGACCGTCCATCGACGGACGAAAGCCGCCGCAGCCATCCTCACCACGGTGGTCGACGATCCTCGTGGCTACGGCCGGGTGATCCGGGTCGGCGACGAGCTGATCGAGATCGTGGAGGAAAGCGAGGCGACCCCGGCGATCCGGAAGATTCGCGAGATCTCCACCCTCGTTTACGCGTTCCGTCGGGAGGAGCTGATCGGCGCTCTCCCGCTCGTCGGTCGCGACAACGTACAGCACGAGTACTACCTTCCCGACGTCCTTCCCATCCTGAAGGACAAGGGTGAGATGGTGGCCGCCGTCGCCGTCGACCTGGGAGGCAGCCTCGGGTTCAACACGCGCGGCTCGATGGCGGCCGTCAGCAGCGTCATGCGCGCGCGGATTCTGGAAGGGCACATGCGTGGCGGGGTCGCGGTCGTGGATCCGCAGACGACCTACGTGGACGTCGACGTTCGGATCGGCCCGGACACCATCCTGTACCCCTTGACGTTCCTGGAGGGGGCGACGCGAGTTGGGGCCGGATGCCGGCTGGGCCCCTCGGCGCGAATCGTCGACACGACGGTCGGCGAGGGGGCGGAGGTGACGTTCTCGGTCGCCGTCGGATCACGCATAGGTCCCCGAGCCTCGGTCGGTCCCTTCGCGAGCCTGCGCCCGGGGACCGTGCTTCGCGAGGGAGCCAAGGCGGGAACCTTCGTGGAGCTGAAGGCCGCACGGATCGGCCGGAACAGCAAGGTGCCGCACCTTTCCTACGTGGGGGACGCCGTGGTGGGCGAGGGGGCGAACATCGGCGCGGGCACCATCACGGTGAACTACGACGGCTACGACAAGCACCGCACGACCATCGGCGACGGCGCCTTCATCGGGTCGGATACGATGCTCGTCGCGCCGGTGAGGGTGGGCAAGCAGGCGAACACGGCGGCAGGGTCGGTGATCACGAGGGACGTGCCGGCCGGGGCGCTCGCCGTCGAGCGAAGCGAGCAACGCATCGTGCGCGGGTATCGGGAGCGCAAGCGCGCGGCCCGCCGCAAGCAGCAACGGGGAGAGGCAGTTCAGCCGGAGGAAAAGGGAGGCGCTGACCGTGGCTGAGCAGGCGATGCACGAGATCGTCACGCGCAAACGAATGATGCTCTACTCCGGAACGGCGCACCCGGCCCTTTCCGAGGAGATCGCCCAGCACCTCGGGATACCGCTGTCGGAGGCAGTGCTCACCCGCTTCGCCTCGGGAGAGATCTACGTCCGGTACCTGGAGAGCGCGCGGGGATCGGACGCGTTCATCGTGCAGACCCACGCCGATCCCATCAACGAGTCGATCATGGAGCAGCTCATCATGATCGACGCGCTCAAGCGCGCCTCCGCCAAGCGCATCACGGCGGTCGTTCCGTACTACGGGTACTCGCGGCAGGACAAGAAGTCCCTGGCGCGCGAGCCCATCTCCGCTCGGCTCGTCGCCGACCTTCTCTCGGCGGCCGGGGCGAACCGCGTCGTGTCCGTGGACCTGCACTCCGGGCAGATCCAGGGCTTCTTCGACGCCCCCTTCGACCACCTCACCGCGCTGCCTCTGCTCGCCGACTACCTGAAGGAAGGGTTGCCCGTTACGAAGGACCTCGTGGTGGTGTCCCCGGACGCGGGCAGGGTGAAGACGGCCGAGCGGCTGCGGGAGCACCTCCACGCGGACCTCGCCTTCCTGTACAAGCGGCGGAACCGGTACGAGGCGCACAAGATCGACCGGATCGCCGTCGTCGGAGAGGTGGCCGATCGGCCGTGCGTGCTCGTGGACGACATCATCGACACGGCCGGCACCATGACCGCCGGCGCGAAGGCACTGGCGGACGAGGGCGCGTCCGACATCTTCGCCGCCGCCACCCACGCGGTGCTCTCGGGCAAGGCCGTCCAGAAGATCGTCGAGTCCCCGATCCGCGAGCTTGTCGTCACGAACACCCTGCCCGTCGCCGAGGAGAAGGTGCAGGTGCTGGGCGAGCGCATGACCAGCCTGTCGATCGCTCCGATCATCGCCTCGGCGCTGCGTGCGGTGTTCGAGGACGAATCGGTGTCGCAGATCTTCGACGGAGAGAACCAGACCTAGGCCCCGAGCCGCGCCGCCCGCCAGAGAGTCGCGAGGCCCTCATCGGTGCCTTGCCAGTGTCTTCGGACCGCGTCGGGCCCGGCACGGCGAACGACCGACCGGAGGACCGCCGCGACGATTATGGCGTCGTCCGCGTAGCCGAGGACCGGGACGAAATCCGGCACGAGATCAACCGGCATGGCGAGGTAGGCGAACAGGAACCACAGCCGAACCTTCGCTCCTCTGGGAGTGGCCTCGTCGGTCGCCAGCCTCCTGAGCAACCGGATGGTATCGGGAAGAAGCCGTAGTGATTCCTTCAGCCGACCCGGGCCCGGACGAGCGAGGAGCAGGAAAACCGCCAGGGCGATCCATCCGACCAGCAACGCGACGCCGATCCCGAGCAGCATGCGCCCCAACACTGCCCACATCCTAGAGCTCAGGCGAGCCGACTTGACGGGGGGTTTCGGGAGTGCGACTCGCTACAATCTTCTCCTGCCCTCGATCTGGGGGCGAGGGATTCGCGTGAGGACCATTCGGAGGATGCCATGGAACAGAAGCTGAAGGCCGATAGGCGCGAGGACACCGGCAAGGGAGCCGCCCGGAAGGCCCGCGCCGCCGGACGCGTCCCCGGGGTGGTCTACGGGCACGGCGCCGACCCGCTGCACATCAGCGTCGATGCCCGGGACCTGTTCCACACGCTGCACACCGAAGCGGGGGTCAACGTCCTCGTCGACCTCCGGGTCGATGGTGATCACTTCCTTGCCATGCCGCGAGAGGTGCAACGCGATCACCTGCGCGGACGGCTGCTCCACGTCGATTTCCTCCGCATCGCTCGCGACGAGAAGATCACCGTGGAGGTGCCGATCCAGCTGGTGGGGGAGTCTCACGGCGTCAAGGAGGGCGGTGTCATCGAGCACCACCTGTGGACCCTTCAGGTCGAGTGCTTCCCGCAGGACGTGCCCACCTCGATCGACGCCGATGTCTCCGCGCTCGGACTCAACGAGTCGCTCAAGGTCGAGGACCTGCAGCTGCCCGACAAGCTGGAGCTACAGACCCCTTTGGAGGAGGTTGTGGTCTCCGTGGTGCCGCCGCAGGTCCTGAAGCTCGAGGAGGAGGAAGAGGCGCTCGAGGAGGCCGCCGAGGGCGAGGGAGAGCCAACTCAGGATCTCGCCTCGGGCGAGAGCGCCGCCGAGGGCGAGGGCTAGGCCCGGCGATCTTCCGCCGGCTGCGCCGTCTTGCCCCCACGGAATCCTCGGTGGCAGACGCGTGGCTCGTCGCGGGCCTTGGGAACCCCGGCGACCGGTACGCGGGAACGCGTCACAACGCCGGAGCGATGGTCGTCGAGCGCCTCTGCGAGAGGCTCCAGGTTCGTCTGCGGAAGGTGCGTTTCCTGGCAATCACCGCGGGGGAGGCCAAGGCGGGTGACGTCCCGGTCCTGCTCGCCGTTCCGGCCACGTTCATGAACGTAAGCGGTCCGCCGATCGCCTCGTTCGCACGAAAGCGATCAATTTCCGCCGAGCGGGTGATCGCGTGCCACGACGAGATAGACCTCCCGTTCGGCGCCCTGCGCGTCAAGCGTGGGGGCGGTACGGCGGGCCATCATGGCCTCGACTCGCTCGTGGAGGCCCTTCGCACGGATGACTTCTTCCGCGTGCGCCTCGGGGTGGGCCGTCCTCCCGGCCGGCAGGATCCTGTCGGGTTCGTCCTTCAGCCCTTCGCCAAGCGGGAGCGCGAGGACGTCGAGGTCCTGGTCGAGGACGCCGCCGACGCCGTGCTGTCGCTCGTTACCGACGGCCTGGCCATCACCCAGTCCCGCTACAATCGTGCCGGGGCCCGCGAGGAATAGGGCCGCCGAGAAGACGAGATAACTGCTGGTCACAGGCCTGATTCAATCGATCGGGCCTCTTCGCGCTGTAGGGAGAACCCGTGCCGGGCGACGGTGCTGTGAGATCGACCCGACCCGCCGAGCTGAGGACGCTGCTCGAGGAAGCGGCGTCCTCAGAGCCGTTCGGGCGTTTGATGGCGTCCCGCGCCTCCCTCCACGTGGTCTCGGCGCCGGCCGCCGGCCACGCGTTCGCCGCAGCCGTGGCCGCTACGGCGCTGGAGGCGCCGGTCCTTCTCCTCGCCGCGGACCCCCGAAGCGCCGATTCGCTCGCCGCCGGCGCCGAGGCCTTCTTGGGAGGAGACCGCGTCGTGCGGTTCCCCTCATGGGAGTCCTTCCCGTACGAGGGGATCAGCCCGAGCCCGGGGGTCGCGGCGGCGCGGGCCATGGCCGCCCGGGCCCTCCGCGGCGCCGGCGGGCCGATGGTGGTCGTCGCGCCCGTCCTGGCCGCCCTTCAGGGCCTGAACCCGCTGCTCGGCCGCTCCGAGCCGCTCGAGCTTCGCGTGGGCGCGACCCACGCGCCCGATCGGCTGGCCGAAAGACTGGTGGAGCTCGGGCACGTTCGGGTCGACGTCGTGGAGCACCGCGGCGAGTTCGCAGTCCGAGGAGGCATCGTCGATCTCTTTCCGGCGACCGAACGGCGGCCAGTGCGGGCTGAGTACGACGGCGACGACATCGATTCCCTACGGCAGTTCTCAGCCTCGACGCAGCTCTCTACCGCTCGGATCGGCTCCGTGCGGGTGCATCCCTGTCGGGAGCTTCTCCTCGACGCCGAGGTACGCCGCTTGGCCGAGGAGGCCGCCCCGCGGTACCGGGGCCGGTTCCGAGCCTCGCTCGAGCGACTGGCAGATGGCCTCCCATCCGAAGGGATGGAGCAGGCCATCCCGCTGATCTTCCCCGGCCTTCCCTTCCTGGCCGACCTGGTCCCGGCGGGGGGGTGGGTCGCGCTGGCCTCCTCCCGGCGGCTCCTCGACCGGGCCCGGCACGTGGTCGAGGAGGCCGACATGCTCGCGGATGCCTCGGGGTGGCCCGGTCCCCGGGCACTCCACGACCTCGACGCCGCGACCGGGGCCCGGACTCGCCTCGACCTGTCCGATCTCGCCGAACCCGGAGCCGCCGGCCTGGGGATCCGGACGTGGGAGCGGCCTGGGCGGACGGACGCGATGTCCGAGCGGCTGCTCGAACTCCACGGTGCCGGCGCCTCGATCGTGCTCGTGGCCGAGGGGCGCGGCAGCCTCGAGCGGTCCCGGGAGGTCCTTTCGGCGAAGGGCGTCTCGGGGCCACAGGTCCTCGTGAGCCAGGCGGACGTGGCGGAGGGGTTCCTGTTCGATCCGTCGCCGGGCGAGGCTCCCCATCTGGCCGTCGTGACCGAGGAGGACCTGTTCGGCCGGCGCCGGCACACGCGTGCGGCGCCCCGGATCACCGGCCGCCGGGCAGACAGCCCCGCGCTGGAGCTTTCCCCCGGTGACCTCGCGGTTCATCAGGTCCACGGGGTCGGCCGGTATGCGGGGATGGTCCGCCGGGCGGTCGCCGGCTCGGAGCGCGACTACCTGCTCCTCGAGTACGCGGAGAACGACCGCCTCTACGTGCCCTCGGACCAGGTCGGCGTCGTGGCGAAGTACGTCGGCGGCGAGGCGCCACGCCTCCACCGGCTGGGAACGAACGACTGGGTCCGGGCGAAGACCCGGGTGCGGCGGGCCGTCCGCGACATGGCCGGCGAGCTCATGCGCCTGTACTCGGTCCGGATGACCGCCCCGGGGCACGCGTCCGGGCCCGACTCCCCCTGGCAGTACGAGCTAGAGGAGGCGTTTCCGTACGAAGAGACCCGCGATCAGCTGGGCGCCATCGAGGAGGTCAAGCGCGACATGGAGGCCCCCAAGCCGATGGACCGGCTGATCTGCGGGGACGTCGGCTACGGCAAGACCGAGATCGCGGTGCGAGCCGCTTTCAAGTCGGTGATGGACGGCAAGCAGGTCGGTGTCCTCGTTCCGACGACACTCCTCGCGGAGCAGCACTTCGTGACGTTCTCCGAGCGGTTCGCGCCGTTCCCCGTCAAGGTTGCGATGCTGTCCCGCTTCGTGCCGGCCGCGGAGCAGGCTCGGGTCGTGCGGGAGGCCGTCGAGGGCAGGATCGACGTGCTGATCGGGACCCACCGGCTGCTCTCCTCCGACGTCGCCTTCAAGGACCTCGGCCTTCTCATAGTCGACGAGGAGCAGCGGTTCGGGGTGGCGCACAAGGAGCGGCTGAAGCGGTTCCGCGCCAGCGTCGACGTCCTCACCATGACCGCCACCCCGATCCCGAGGACGCTGGAGATGTCGCTCGCCGGCATCCGGGACATGAGCGCCGTGGACACGCCTCCGGAGGACAGGCAACCGGTCCTGACGTACGTGGGCCCCTTGGAGGAGGAGATGGCGCTCGGGGCCCTTCGACGAGAGCTGCTTCGGGGCGGGCAGGCCTTCTGGGTGCACAACAGGGTGGACACGATCGAGCGGCGCGCCGGTTGGCTTCGCCAGCAGCTGCCCGACGCAAGGATCGTCGTGGGCCACGGCCAGATGGAGGAGGAGCGACTGGAACGCGTGATGATCGGGTTCTGGGACCGTGAGGCGGATGTCCTCGTTTGCACGACGATCATCGAGAGCGGCCTGGACGTCCCGTCGGCCAACACGCTCGTCGTCGAGCGAGCGGACCGGCTCGGCCTCGCGCAGCTCTACCAGCTCCGCGGCCGGGTGGGGCGCTCGGCCGAGCGCGCCTTCGCCTACTTCTTCTTCCCGCCTCAGCAGTCCCTGACCGAGGAGGCGCACGAGCGCCTCGCGGCGCTCAGTCGCTTCACCGCGCTCGGGTCGGGCTTCTCCATCGCGATGAAGGACCTCGAGATCCGCGGCGCGGGAAACCTGCTCGGCGCCGAGCAGCACGGGCACATCTCGGCCGTTGGGTTCGACACCTACGTGCGGCTGCTGGGGGAGGCGCTGTCGGAGATGAAGGGCGAGCCGGCCCTCGAGCAACCGGAGGTCCGGGTGGACCTGCCCGTTCGGGCCTTCCTCCCGCCGGAGTGGGTCGGGCAGGAGGCCCTGCGACTGGAGCTGTACCGGAAGGTCTCCACGGCCCGAGACGCCCCCGAGCTCGCCACCGTCCGAGCCGAGGCCGAGGACCGCTTCGGGGACCTCCCTGTCTCCGCGAACACGCTGTTCGCGATCGCCTCCCTCCGCCTCACGTGCCGAGGGCTCGGGGTCGAGGAGATCTCGACGTTTCGCGGCCAGGTCCGGCTGAGGCCGGTGTCCGAGTCGTGGGGGCACGAGGCCGCCGTCACGCTGGATGCGGCGTCCTTCCGCCCGGCCACTCGAACTCTCAACCTCGAGCCGCCCGGCACGATCGGCGGCGAGGATCTGGTGTGGTGGGTGGAGGCGGCCCTCCGCGCGGTGGGGGACACGGGCAACGGATCCACCCCGGTGCCCATAGAATCGCACGGCCATGCCAACCCCCCCTAGCGTCGCGGACGGGCGTTCGGCGGCGCTCGCGTTCCTGTCCGTCGCGAGCGCGCTGTTCCTGGCCTCGTGCGGAGCCGGTGTACAGGCGCCCGCCGCGGTCGTGGACGGCTTCGAGATCTCGCAGGCCAGCCTCGAGCGCGAGGCCGAGCGAACCTTCCAGGACCCGCAGGTCGGCCAGCAGATCCAGGGTCCGGGTGGCGAGGAGCGGCGAAAAGCCATCGTCCGTCAGCTTCTGCTGTTCCTCATTCAGGACCGCGTCGTGGAGGATTACGCGCGGGCGAACGATCTGCGGGTAACGCGGGGCGAGATCGATGACCGGCTGCAGGAAGCGATCGAGCAGACCGGCGGGCAGGCGGCGTTCGAGGAGCTCCTGGAGCAACGGGATTTCTCGCTCGAGGAGGTGCGCGACAACATCGCCCGGGTGCTGCTGTTCGAGAAGGTGCGCGTCGCGCTCACGGAGCAGGCTGGCGGCGACACGGCGCCCGATCAGGTCTTCAACGAGTGGTTGCGACAACGCCTCGCGAGTGGGGAAGTCGAGGTCAATCCTCGCTTCGGCCGGATCGATTCGCGGGCCGGTACCATCGCCCCCATCACCTCGACCGAGCAGTGACCGAGGACCCTGTTCTTTCCCGGTCGAGGGGGAGCCGGGTCCTCGACCTCGTGGCGGTGATGGAGCGACTTCGCGGTCCAGCCGGCTGTCCCTGGGACGCGGAGCAAACGCACGAGTCGCTCGCGCGCCACCTCCTCGAGGAGGCGCACGAGACGCTCGAAGCCATCGACGAGGGCGTCCCCGAGCGCATCCGCGACGAGTTGGGCGACCTCCTGCTCCAGGTCGTGTTCCACGCCGAGATGGCGCGCCAGGACGGAACGTTCGACATCGACGACGTGGCGGAGGGCATCGTCGCGAAGCTGATCCGGCGCCATCCCCACGTCTTCGGCGACGTCAAGGTCGACTCCTCCGCCGAGGTGCTCGTGAACTGGGAGCGCATCAAGAGCGAGGAGAAGGGCCGCGACCATCCGGTCGACGACGAGATCCCGGCGAGCCTGCCCGCGCTGGCCAGGGCGGCAAAA
>JACDCJ010000002.1 GCA_013817655.1 Actinosomnolentus pattersoniae (SeqCode) | reverse complement strand
AAACAGGGTGACGTCGACTCCCCGGCCGACCAGCCCCTCGGTCAAGAGGGACACGAACTGCTCCCATGGCCCGTAGTGACGCGGGGGCACCCGCCACGATATCGGGGCAAGCATCGCCACCCGGAGCGGGTTGGTTACGAGGGCCGGAGGTGACATCACACGGCAAGGGTAACTCCCCACCCTCGACTGGCATGCGGCCGCCATCGCCGTCGCAGGCTCGTTGGGAACCGTCCGAGCAACGGTCTACAAGAGACTCCGGAAGCTCAGAGAATCAAGCGGCTCATGACGGCTTCGTGTCGTCCAGGGGAGCCACGACATCCACGGCGTGGCCCTCGTCGACGTTCCAGCTGAAGATGTAGCCCTGCGGGTTGGACAGCGGCCCATTCGAACTGTGCCAGCCGTTGTAGCTCTCGACTTCGGGATCGCCCTGGATGCCTTCCTTTCGGGCAATGGCCATTGCCTCTGCGCGGCAGGCATCAAGCGTGAGACGGCTGCCGATTCGAGGGATGACCATGCGGTAATCCGGCACGCGCCAAGAATACGCCTTAGATGTGGTCCGTCGTCACGAACTGACCGCCAGATTGGAGCGCGACTATGCGCGCTCCCCGTTCGATTGAAACGCGGGGAGGTGTGCGGACCTCAGATCGGCTGAGTGCCCTCGAACCTCGCCGAGCAGATCCGGTAGGCCTGGTTCGAATCACCGAAAGGGAGCCCCGAGTACCACATGTGAAGCGATCCGTCTTTGCCCCTGAGCACACACGGGGCATGCACACTCAGCCCATCGGGACCCTCCGCCGATGGGGTCAGCGTAGTGCCTCGAGGGTCCCATGTGACCCCGTCGGCTGAGGTTGCCAAGGCGATGCTGACCCGCTGCTTGTCCTCGCTTCCGTAGAACATGTAGAAGGTCCGGGAAATCTGGAGCACGCACGGATGGGAGGCTGCGACCTCGCCTCTTCCTGGTTCGAGGACTGTCCCGACGCGGTCCCACGATGCACCAGATGGAGAAACCGCGGCGAGGACCACGGCCCGCCGCCCGTTCTTGGAGCCGTCGTAGCCGGAGAAGAATAGCCACCATCGCTCACCGGTCATCACCAAACAGGGATGGCTGGCCCCGACGGCATCCTCACGGCCCCGCTGCATGATGGTTCCCTGGGGGACCCATTGCTGCCCGTCGAGCGACGTGGCCATGTGCAGGCGAGTCGCATCGCCATCGAATCCCGCATAGACCATCAGGTAGCCGCCAGGGGTACTCACAACGCAGGGCGACTCAACTCCATATTCGTCGCTGTTACCGGCGAATCCCGCGTCGATGGCCACCCCAAGCCGTTCCCACTCGCCGCCAATGGGCTGAACCGCTTCGAGTATCCGCCAGGTGGTCCCGTCATGTCCCGAGTACCACATGCGAAGAGCGCCCTCGGCCTCGAGGACCCAAGGGCGCGTCGCTCTCAGGCTGTCCGGCTCACCGGACCCCCCGGGCGGAAGAATCTCTCCCTCCCGGATCCATTCCACAGACAAACTGTACTCCCGACTCGATCGGGCCCACGTCAGACAGGGCGTGGCTGGGACATGCGCCAGGACATTCCAACCTCAGCACGAGGTCTATCCTTACCTCTATACGCACCCAAAGACTCATCGTCGTGGCCGGCCGGAGCGCGTAGTCGCTGGGGGGGTCGATTGCAGACCGCAGCGATGCTGGCGTCTTCCCAAACCGTGGCGTCAGAGGTTCGCTTCCTCCCGAGACCACGTGAGGGCAAGTACCCTATTCCGCGGATGTACGAGGAAGGGCCAGCCTGACTCCGAACCCACGCGACCCGGGTGTCTGGTGGGCGGTCGCCCGGGCGACCCTCGGGAAGCTCGCCAAGACGGCGTTCCGGCTCCGGGTGGCGGGCGCCGGTAACGTCCCTGCGATAGGTGGCGCGCTCCTCGCGTACAACCACATCAGCGTGATCGACGCCGTGTTCGTTGCCCTCCCCATCCTCGAGCGTGGAAGGGCTGTTCACTTCTTCGCCCTGAGCGAAGATTTCGAACGGCCGATCGTCGGTTGGGGCCTCCGCAAGACCGGCCAGATCCCGATCCGCCGCGGGTTCGGTGACTGGTCGGCAATCGAGACGAGCGCGAGCGTCCTCCAGCGAGGGATGCTTGCGGGAATCGCCCCCGAGGGAACCGTGGGCGATGGCGTGGAGCGGCTGCCGGGGCAGAAGGGAGCCGCCAGGATCGCCCTGATGGCAGGTGCCCCGGTGGTGCCGGTGGGCATGTGGGGCACGCAGCGCCGCTGGCCGAAGTCGGGGCTGACACTCTCCCCGCCCGCCCGGCCGACGGTCGCAGTCGTCTACGGAGAGCCGATCCGCTCCGAAGGTGACCCGAGGCACAGGCCCGACGTTCAGGCGCTTACCGACCGGATCATGGATGACATCTCCGGCCTCGTGGCGCAGGCTCGCCGGGGCTCCGAGCCGGTGCCTCACAGCTCCCCCCTGCGGGGGGCAGAGGGACGACCCACCTCGTAGTCCGTCTTGGTTAGATCCGAGCACACATTACGAACACCTCGCGGGTTGGTTGCTCGCCCACGCTCTCGTCGGGGAACTCTGGTGGTCGGGCCCCGGTACCGGCCCGGTTGTCTGGGAAACTGGTGAGACTTCATGAGGAACCCTGCGGGTTTCGCCCCCACCGAGCCCGCATCCGATATACCGCCCGAGCCGCAGCAAGCCGACGGCCTCGACGAAGCCAGGACCGAAGCGACGGAGGCCCTCGCCGCTAGGGCCCGCGAGCGAGGGTTTGTTACCACGGAGGACGTCCTCGACCGCCTGCCCGAGATGCAGCTCGCCCCCGAGCAGATCGAGGAGTTCCTGGCACACGTGGAGCAGGTCCTACGGGAGGAAGGCATCGAGGTCGTCGACGTTCCCGGGGAGCAGGACGGAGGAGTCGAGACGGACAGCGCTCGCCGGCGCCGCCAGGAGGAGCTTCTCAAGAGTCCCGCCTACGACCCCGTCCGGATGTACCTCAAGGAGATTAGCCGGACCCCGCTCTTGACAGCCGCGCAAGAGGTCGACTTGGCCATGCGCTTCGAGGTGGGGGAGCTGGCCGGCGAGCTGCTGGCCTCCATCGCCCTTTCGGGGAGGGTGGACCGCAAGCGGTTTCGCTGGGTGGTGGACTCGGTGATCCGCATCCGGGAGCACCAGCTCGACCCGGAGAAGCGGCTCCACCTCGAGGGCATTGGTCGAGAGACGCTCCGGAGGAGCTACAGGCCGAGGGAACCGGCGGAGGTGGTCGACTTGCTCCGCCGCGTGGAGCGCGACGCGTGCGTGGCCAAGCGGAAGCTGATCGAGGCCAACCTCCGTTTAGTGGTCTCCATCGCCAAACGCTACGTCCCCCGCGGCATGGCGTTCCTCGACCTGACCCAGGAGGGGAACCTGGGCTTGATCCAGGCGGTGGAGAAGTTCGACTACTCTCTTGGGTACAAGTTCTCGACTTACGCCACCTGGTGGATCCGCCAAGCTATCGGCCGGGCTATGTCCGACCAGTCCCGGGTCATCCGGATCCCGGTGCACATGACCGAGCGCATCAACAAGGTGGGCCGGGCTCAGCCCCGGTTGGTGCAGATCCTCGGCAGGGAGCCCACGCCGGAAGAGGTCGGCCGGTGGGTCGGCCTGTCGGCGGAGAAGGTCGAAGAGGTCCTCTCGATATCCCGGGACACCCTGTCCCTCGAGACCCCAGTCGGCGAGGAAGAGGACGCTCGGCTCGGAGAGTTCATCGAGGACCACGGGGCCATCGCGCCGCCGGAAGCCGCGTCCTTCGGCATGATGCAAGATCAGATCGCCTCGGTCCTCCGGACGGTGTCGACCCGGGAGAGGCGGATCGTCGAGCTCCGGTTCGGCCTGACGGACGGGCGACCTCGAACGCTCGAGGAGGTCGGGCGGGAGTTCGGCATCACTCGTGAGCGGATCCGGCAGATCGAAGCCAAGACGCTCTCCAAACTTCGCCACCCTTCCAGGGCTCAGAAGCTCCGGGGCTTTCTCATAGACGCGGGACTTGCTTAACGGGAGAACAGATTGCGCCGGTAAGTCCCCGATTTCTAGACGGAACCGTCCAGGCACTCTTAGCGACCGGCGGACGTTGGCGGCCTTAGGGCCGTTGGGGCTTCCTCCGTCACGAGCTCTGATTGCCGAGTTTGGCCCCGACATGGGGCGGTTCCCACCCCCCGCCATCTGTCATCGTGGGCGAAACTAGCCGGCCTTGTCCAGGGCGGCCTCGGCTTCACGGACCAGATCCCGAACGATGTCGCCGGCCGGCTTCACTTCGGTGATGACGCTCACCGACTCTCCGGCCCACATCGGGCCGTAGTCGGGATCGCCGTCGAAGTCCGGGACGATCATGCCGGGCGCGTACCGGAGGAAGGGCACGTCGCCCCACGGAAAATGGGTGGTGCCTATTGGGGTGTCTTCCCGCGGCCGCTGGCCGCTACGCGGACGACCGGCGGCCTCCCATTCCCGAAAGGCCTTGTTCCTCAACGCTCGAGCCGGGGCCGGCCACCCGACGTCGAACAGTTCCCCGTAGAAGGTGTCCTCGGCGCTGCTCTCTATCACACGCTGCTTCTACGTCGCGTGGATCCACGCCTCCTCGCTGGCCACGAACCGGGTCCCCATCGACACTCCCTGAGCGCCGAGGTGAAGCGCCCGAGCGATCCCCGCGCCGTCGCCGATGCCGCCGGAGGCCAGCACGGGCAAAGGACTCACCGCCTCGACGACGGCGGGAAGGACCTCCCAGATCGAATTGGTGGCTCGAACGTGGCCGCCGGCTTCGAGACCCTGAGCGATGACGGCATCCACGCCCGCGTCTGCCGCCGACTTCCCCTCCTCCACCGAGCCAACCTGGACGAGGACCTTCATCCCGCCGCGATGGGCATCCTCGACGAGAGCCGATGGATCGCCCCAGAACAGAACGAGGATAGGCACGCGGCCCTCGATCGCCATCGCCAGGCGATCGAGTGTCCAAGCTCGGTCCTCATCGGTGGCCTCCGGATCCTCGAAGTCACCGATCAGGAAGTTGATCCCGAAGGGACGGTTCGTCGACTCTCGGCATCGACGCACCCGGCGGCGGAGTTCATCGATCGGCATGGAGCCGGTGCTCGCCCCGAGCACGCCACATCCACCAGCGTTCGAGACAGCGGAGGCGAGCTCTGGTCCTGCCGAGACCCCGAACCCGACCGAGAGGATCGGGTAGTCGATCCCGAGCGTCCGGCAGATCGACGTCTGGAGTGTGGCCACGATGGCTGATGCTCCCCCGCTGGCCGCTCATCGTGCAAGTGCCGGTGACCGAGTACTGGGTGCTGTCCGACGAGCAGAAATTCATGCGACAGTTTGTCGATCAGATCGGGAGGGAGCGAACCATGACGACGGAAGAGGTAACCGGGCTCGCCCAGGTCGAGCACGGCGATGACGAGAGAACGGGGGCCCTGGTTGGACGGCTGTTCGAAGCCGCCATCGGTGCGGTGGACATGGTGTCCGTGTATCTGGGCGACAGACTCGGGTTGTACCGGGCCCTGGCCGAGACGGGGGCATCTACGCCCGCCGAGCTCGCGTCCGGGGCTGGCATCCACGAGCGGTACGCCCGAGAGTGGCTGGAGCAGCAGGCAGTGACCGGGATTCTCGAGGTCGACGATCCGGCAAAGCTGGAAGGCGACCGCAGGTACTCGCTTTCCTCTGCCCACGCCGAGGCTCTGATCAACCTGGACAGCATGTACTCCATCTCACCGCTGGCGAGGACTCTCGTGGCGAGCATCCAGGCGCTCCCACAGTTGATGGAGGCCTTCCGAACCGGGGGGGGCGTCGAGTGGTCCGACTATGGGTCTGACATGATCGAATCACAGGGCGACTTCAACCGGCCTTGGGTCCTGAGTCTCTTGGGAACGCAGTACCTGCCCTCCATCCCGGACGTGCACTCCCGGCTCCAGTCCGATCCGCCGGCTCGTGTCGCCGACGTCGCGTGCGGGGTCGGCTGGGCATCCATCGCCATCGCCCAGGCTTATCCGAAGGTGAGGATCGACGCGTTCGATCCCGACGAGCATTCGATCGAGATCGCCCGGGGACTTGCGGAAGCGGCCGGGGTCCATGACCGGATCCGGTTAGAGGTCCGCGATGGAGCCTCGATCGAAAACGAGGGGCCGTACGACCTGGCCATCGTGATCGAGTCGATCCACGACATGTCCCGTCCGGTCGAGGTTCTGGCGGGCATCCGGCAGAGCCTGGGGACGAGCGGGACTCTCATCGTGGCCGACGAGAAGGTGGCCGAGTCTTTCACCGCGCCAGGTGACATGGTGGAGCGACTGATGTACGGGTTCAGCTTCCTGGTCTGCCTGCCGTCCGGGTTATCGGAGCAGCCCTCCGCAGCAACGGGGACCGTCATGCGCCCCGATACCTTCCGGCGGTACGCAGCGGAGGCCGGGTTCAAGCAGGTGGAGATCCTCGACCAGGTGGAGCACGATTTCCTGCGCTTCTACCGGCTCACGACCTGAAATCTGCGTCTTTGCACCCCGAAGGGACGGAAGGTGGGCGATGGCGGAGCGTTATCCGGAGATCGAACCGTACGAGCACGGCATGCTCGACGTGGGAGACGGCCAGCACCTGTACTGGGAGGTCTGCGGCAGCCCGAACGGGAAACCGGCGGTGGTCCTGCACGGCGGCCCCGGGTCGGGGTGCACCCCTGGGCTTCGCCGCTTTTTCGATCCCGCGGCGTACCGGATCGTGCTGTTCGACCAGCGCGGCGCAGGACGAAGCGTCCCCCACGCCGCTGACCCTGCGGTCGAGCTGTCGACCAACACCACTCAGCACCTGATCGGGGACATCGAGCATCTCCGAGAGCATCTGGGCGTCGAGCGCTGGCTGGTCTGGGGTGTTTCGTGGGGATCAACCCTCGCGCTCGCGTACGCCGAGCGCCATCCCCAGCGGGCCTCCGAGGTTGTCCTCGCATCGGTCACCATGACGCGCCCAGCCGACATCCGCTGGCTCTACCACGGCGTCGGTCGCTTCTTCCCCGAGGAGTGGGCCCGTTTTCGAGACGGCGTGCCGGCGGCGGAACGCGGTGGGGGCCTCGTCGCCGCGTACTACCGGCTGCTCAACCAACAGGACCCTGCTGTTCGCGAGAAGGCCGCACGCGACTGGTGCGACTGGGAAGACGCGGTGGTCTCGCTGGAATCGGAGTACAAGCGCAACCCGCGCTATGACGACCCGCGGTTCCGGATGGCCTTTGCCAGGATCGTCACGCACTACTTCCATCACCGCGCCTGGCTTGAGGACGGCATCCTGCTGCGCGACGCGCACCGCCTCACCGGGATTCCGGGCGTCCTGGTCCACGGTCGCCTCGACCTCGGCAGCCCGGCGGTCACCGCTTGGGAGCTTGCTCAGGAGTGGCCGGACGCCGAGCTCGAGTTGGTGGGAACCGGTCACACGGGTGGCGATGAGATGATCGAATGCCTGATCACGGCCACCGACCGGTTCGCCAACTCGGCACGGAGAGATGCCTCATGAGCATGCGTCCGTGAGTCTGGGAAAGACATGACATCTCGTGTCGGAGCATGCCGGATTGTGCCGTGAGCGGGGCTGAAGGATGCCAATACTCGTACCATTCGAGCGAAGTACGATTCTGCTTCGAGCGAAACTTTATCGCCGCCTCGCGTCGGCGAACGATCCGCCGGCCGTGGGTCTCGACCGTAGATCGGAAGGAGGTCAGGCATGAAGTTCGCTGTGCTCGGCACGGGTATGGTTGGCCAGGCCATCGCCGGCAAGCTGGTGAGCCTGGGCCATGAGGTCATGATGGGGTCGCGACAAAGGGGGAATGAGAAGGCCGTAGCCTGGGCGGCCACCGCCGGCGAGTCGGCCCGGGAAGGATCCTTCGCTGAGGCCGCGAAGTTCGGCGAAATGGTCGTCAACGCCACGGCGGGAGCGGCCTCCCTCGACGCGCTTTCCTCCGTCGACGCGAAAGACCTGGGGGGCAAGGTGTTTATCGACATCGCCAACCCGCTCGATTTCTCCGCCGGCATGCCGCCGACGCTCACCGTGTGCAACACCGACAGCCTTGGTGAGCAGATCCAGCGCGATTTCCCCGAAGCCCGAGTCGTGAAGGCGCTCAACACGATCAATGCGGACGTTATGGTCGAGCCGAGTATTGTGCCCGGCTCTCACACGGTCTTCATCAGCGGCGACGACCAGGCCGCGAAGGCCGAGGTGGTGGAGTTGCTCGAGAGCTTTGGATGGCCGAAGGGCGACATCATGGACCTCGGAGATATCGCCGCCGCTCGAGCGACCGAGATGTACCTGGCCCTTTGGTTGCGACTATGGGGTGTCACCGGGACCGGACATCTGAACGTCCATGTGGCCGTTGCCTAGCTCGTTCCCAAGAACCACACCAACGAGATCAGTCAGAGTTTCTTCCTGAGTGGTCGCCCGGACATGCTGTTCCGATAGTATCCCGCGCCGGAGGGGAGACTTGGACGATTCGGTTGTTGGGATTTCTGTCCTGAAGAGGATGCCGTTGTTCGCCGGCGTCGCCCAGCATGACCTCGAAAACATCATGAAGCTCGGCCGGCTCCGCTCGTTCGGCCCAGGCGAGACCATCGTCGAGCGAGGAGAGCCGGGCGATGCCCTGTACATCGTCCTTCGTGGCACCGCCAGGGTCGAGGTTGGTGGCCGGCGCCACGATCTCGGGCCCGGCGACTTCTTCGGGGAGATGGCCCTGATCGCAGGAGGAAAGCGTGTCGCCGCAGTGAAGGCGGAGGACCGCGTCGACACGCTTCGGATTGGCGCCGATGAGTTCCAAGGCTTCCTCTTGCAACAGCCCCGCGTCGGGGTCGCCATGCTGCGCAGCATGGTGGAGCGCCTTCACGAGGTGCAGGAACGGATCGAGACCTGGTCAGCCTGAGCTCCCGTTGGTTATCGCCTGGAGGGACGCCTTCCGAGGTGAGCTAACTCGGATCTCGTGCTATAACCCAACAAACGGTGAGGCGACCGACCCGGTTCCCTGCGAGGGAGAGCAACACAAGGTTGCGTCAGGCGGTCGACGGTGTCGCGACAGAAGGAGGGTCGGGAGGATGGCACCAGGCCCCGGTTCGATCGTCCGCTTCCGCAGCCGTCCCCCCCGGCGCCTCGTTCTGAGCGCGCTCGTTGCCCTCTCGGCGGTGGTGTCCGCGGGTCTGCCCGGCGGAACCGTGGCGGTGGCCGACCCAGAATCGGCTCCCGGCGCTCCTCGGATCGACTACTTCTTCGTCCCGAGCCTCCACTCGCGCCCGTGGCGGATCACTCCCGGCCCGGACGGCAACCTGTGGTTCACGGACACCAATTCCGATCTGATCGGACTCATCACGCCCTCGGGGGAGATCACCGAGTACTCGATCGGCGACGGCAAGCATCCCTACGATATCGTTGCCGGCAGGGATGGAAATCTCTGGTTCACGGAGAATTTGAACAACAAGGTCGGCGCCGTGGACACGGACGGCAACCTCGTGCACGAGTACTACGCGCCGGGCGTCGATGCCCGTCCCACCGGGATCACGGCGGTCACCAACGGGGACGTCTGGTGGGTGAACGGCGGCTCTGGCCTCGACCCCGAGACCACCGTCTCCCGCGTCCGGCCGGACGGGACGGTCCTCACCTACATGCTCTACCCGTGCGCGTGCTTCGGGATCGGGATCACCGTCGGCCCCGACGGACGGCTGTGGGTCGTCGAGGAACTCGGCGTCTACGAGGGGGATTCCCCCGGTACGATCGATCGAGTATCGCTCAACGGCAAGAAGGTCGTTCGGTTTCCCATCCCGGCGCCCCCCTTTACGGAGCAGCATCTGCCGGCGTGGAATGCGCCCGGGCCGGACGGTAGGGTGTGGTTCACCGAGCTCAACCTCAACCTGCACCAGGTCGGCGCCGTCACGCGCGGTGGGACTGTGACGGAGTACCAGCTCCCCGGAAGCGATTCGAACACGGGAAGCATCACCACGGGCATCGATGGGCGGCTGTGGGTGACGGAGCCGGACGCGAATCGGATAACGATCCTCGAGCCCGATGGATCCTTCGTGAGGAGCATTGATGTCCATCAGCAGCCGATGGGGATCACGATCGGGCCGGACGGGAACATGTGGTTCACGAACGGCCTGTCGGGCGAGATCGGCCGCATCCAGACCGCCGAGCCCGGCGTCGAGTACGTGCTGAACATCGTGCCCGGGTTCGTCCCGGCTGAGCGCACCGTGTCCCTCGGGACGACCGTGAAGTGGGTGCTCGAAGGGCCCGGCCTTCACGAGGTTCAGGACGCGACCGGACTGTCCTTGTACGACTCCGGTCCCCGACCGCCAGTCTCGTTCATGAGCCATGCATTCACGTCGGCGGGCACGTACCGGTATGTGGATCCCACGACGGGCGACTCCGGCAGCATCGGCGTTCTCGTGTTCGCTCCGGCAAGGGACAGGATCGGTTCGGACTTTCGCGTCGAATGGGCGACCGCGGATCCGGATCCGGGCCTCGTGTTCGATGCCCAATACCTCCCGCCAGGATCGTCGTCCTGGCTGACCTGGAAGAGCGGCGCGACCGAGACGGGCGGCGACTTCCTCCCGACGGCCGGGGGGACGTACGAGTTCCGGTCACGCCTGCGGATGGAGGACGGGACGGCGAAGGCGGAGTGGTCCCCACCTCGTGCAGTGATTGTCTCCTGACAACGTAATGTTGGGTTCTCAGAATCCTCAGACTAGGGAGGGAACCATGGCTACCTACCTCATGCGCTTCAGCTACACGCCTGAGACGTGGTCGAAGCTGATTCAGAACCCTGAAGATCGCCGTGACGCAGCGCACGCGTACGCCGAACAGGTGGGGGGCGCCCTACACGGCTTTTGGTATGGCTTCGGCGAGTACGACGGCTACGCGATCTTCGAGGCGCCTGACAACGTCTCAATGGCCGGCCTCGTGCTTGCTATCTCGGCGGGCGGCGCCCTCGCCTCGGTCGAGACCACCGTGCTGATGACCGTGGAGGATACGCTCGCAGCGCTCGCGAAGGGCAAGGCGATTGGCTACCGCAAACCGGGAGAGTCGCCGACGACCTGAGTGATACGCCGTCCTACCCCCCCGCGCGCTCCGGCTGCGCCAAGACCTGTGCTTCCAAGAACCAGAGGAGCCCGCCCCTCTTGTCGGGGCGGGCTCCATCTAGTGGAGTCTCCAACTCGCCGGTCAGGCGATTGGACGGACGTTGCCGGCCTGTGGGCCCTTCTGACCCTGGGTCACGTCGAACTCGACCTTCTGGTTCTCTTCCAGGTTCCTGTAGCCCTCGCCCGCGATCGCGCTGAAGTGCACGAAAACGTCGGGGCCACCGTCCTCCTGGGTGATGAAGCCGAAACCCTTCTCGGCGTTGAACCACTTCACGGTGCCTATGCTCACTAGCAATTCCCTCCTTCCTTGCCCGTACCGAGCCTGCCAACTGCTCGGTGGGCTCCGGCGTGGCGCCGGGAGGGAACTGCTCGAAGCTGGTAAGGCTGGATGCTGTGCCCTCATTCCAAGGATACAGGACGGCTGGTGCGTTGGCACTCCCGGTTTCTGTTTCTTTCACTTTCGCGCGCCGGATTAGCCGGCGCACTGACGGCCGAGACGGCGGCCGCCATGCGCTGGCTCCCGCTTCGTCCGGCTCAGCCACACGAAGTAGGTGATGTTCGTGCCCACGGCGATGATTGCCGCGAGGATATGGATCAGCTTCAGCCACGAGTAGGTGGTCAGCGCCAGCCTCCGCTCCCCGACGAGCGTCCCGTGGATGGTACTCCTCGGCCCTCGTAGGGGGAGCTGAAACAACGCCCCGCTTGACGGTCGGACTCGTTCGTCCTATTGTGTCGATACAGTGATACAAACCTGAGGGGGGACGGGATGGAGGGCTTGGTGCAGGGGCTCCTTACGGCGCTGATACTGGCGTTGATCGCCATGCACCTTGGGTCGAGCTGGCGGCGCTGGCAGGTCGAAGAGTGGGCCCGCAGCATGCGCTTGGAGCTCACGCCGCGGAACCGGACGTTCGTTCGCTCGTACATCAGGCGGACCCGGATCCTGCGGACGGGGTGCGGGGTCGCGGGGCTTCTGACACCGGTCATATACATGGCCTTCGTGGGAGAGCCGATTCCCCAGCCGTTCGACTTCGGCCTGCTCAACGGCCTCGTCGGATACCTGGTCGGTGCCGTGGTGGCGGAACTGCTTCTGAAGCGCCCGAAGGCGATGGTCCCCACGGCCGCTCTCGTGCCGAGAGACCTGCGCGATTACCTTCCCTCGGCCCTGACGATCACGCTGCGCGCTACCGCTGCAGCAGGTTTGATGCTCCTTCTCATCTACCTCTCCGTTCCGGAGAGAGTGAGCCGCTCGCCAGAGATCCTCCCTCCATGGATGGTCATGGTGTCGATGATTCTGCTGATCCTGGTGGGGATAGAGCTGCTTCAGCGCTACATCGTCGGGCGCCCACAGTCTGCCGTGGAAGGAGATCTGGTGCAGGCCGACGACGCGGTCCGATCGGCCTCCCTCCACGCGCTTGCCGGGGCCGGGATCGCGCTCGAGCTGATCATCGTCGGGGCGGAGATCGCCGCAGTGGGCACCATCATTGATATCCAGCTCCTTCGGTGGGTGCTTCCGTGGATCGGGCTCGCGTGTGGCCTGGTCGCCCTCGGGAGTTGGATGCATGTCAGCAGGCCCGATCACTGGCAGGTCCGGCGAACCCATCATGGGGCGACGGCATGATCCTGCGGATCGAACCGGACTCGCACGTTCCGCCCTACGAGCAGATCCGGTCGCAGATCGCGACGATGGCCGTCAGCGGAGTTCTTCGGGAAGGGAGCCGGCTCCCAGCCATCCGCCAGCTCGCGTCGGACCTCGGGTTGGCCGGAGGGACGGTGGCCCGTGCCTACCGAGAGCTCGAGCAAGAGGGCGTCATCGTCACACGCGGGCGGCACGGCACGTTCATTCGGAAGGTGCCTTCACGGGGGGGCGGCGGGGAGCTCGAGGCCGCCGCGCGATCGTTCGCGGTCCGGGCCGCGCAACTGGGTGCGGACCAAGCGCGAGCCGTCGAGTCTATCCGGAGGGCCCTCGAATCGGTCACCGCCTCTACAGAGTGACCGTCGCGGAGCCGTCGCCGAACTCGACGCTGTACCGGTGGCGCCTCAGGTACGCCGGATTGGCCCAGGGCTCGGTGAACTTGGTGCGGTAGTTGAAGGTCAGGATCGGGCGTGGGCCGCCGTAAAGGATTACCCGGGCCACGGCTTCGGGGTCCGGATGCTTGTAGATCGTGCCGTCGCTCGAGAAGAGGTAGCGGCGGCAATCGACCCCCTTCAGCAGCTCCCTGGTGACGTTTCGCCGGCTTCCGTGATGGGGGAGCTTGAAGGCGTCCACCCGCAGCCTCGGCTCCCCACGCTCCTCGGCCAGCCGCTGGATCCCGGCCGCGAGGACGGGAGCGTAGGCGTCACCGGCGAGAAGGCAGCTCTTCGTGGTGCCGTCCTCTTCCTCCCGCTCGGCCAGGACCGCGATGGTGCTGCCGTTCGCCGGCGTCTCGTCGAGATCGGTCTCGGCATCCGCCCACGCCCGAACCGGATCGGCCGGGCCCAGGAAGTCGAGCTTCACCCCCTTTCGGGCCGCCTTCTCGCGCAGACGCGTCGACGGCTCGCCCGGCGCCAGGCCCTCCTGACGGATGACGGTCTCCCAGTTGTCGCGGAGGCGGCGCAGCTGCTCTGCCCCGGGAGACAGCAGCGTCAGGGTCATGCTCCCGGGGAGGCGGTAGGAGCGTAGGGGACCACTCGACCGAACCGCGGCCGCGTGGCCCTTCTGCCGGAAGGAAGTGTTCCACTTCCATCCCGTGCGATCGAGCTGCACGCTCAGGATCTCCCCGTCGATGGGTCCCAGGAGGTCTAGCGCGTCGGGTTCGAGATGGCGCCAGGCATTGAACCAGACCTGTCCGATCCGCAGGCCGGCCGGCGGGTTCTCCAGGAGCTCGAGCACGCCGCCGATGTGGTCGGTGTCGATGTGGGTCACGATGAACAGGTCGATGTAAAGGTCTGGCCCCAACGCCTCGAGGTGGGCCTTGAGGGCCTTGTCATAGGTCGAGGAGGTGCCGCAGTCGATCAGGATGCGGTGCGGGGTCGCCTCCGATTCGTCGCCGTACTCGATCCACAGGCAATCGCCCTGGCGGGCCGGAAGCATCGTGATCGTGAACATCGACTCAGCCTTTCGCCGGGGCGAGCCGCCAGTCGGCGTCGCCGTAGGACGTGAGACACAGGGACATCAGGATGCCCCTGGCCAGGAGCCTCCTGCGGATCTGCCGGATGACGTCTCCGAAGGCGATGCCGCGATCCGGCGCGGCGTCCGCCCGCGTCAGCGCCTGCAGCTCCTCGACCAGAGCTTCGGCCGCGCGTCCCGCGTGCCGGCCCAGCACGGGGGCGAGCGTGCCTACGACGATGGAAGCGCCGACGGCGCGGAACTGCACGACGAAGGATTGGTAATGGTCCTGGGGAACGGCCGTGTCGCAACCGAGGAGGAGCACGATCGGGCCCGGTCGATCCCGATTAACGTTCACGTAGTGCTCGGTGATCTCGCCGGCCTTCCGGCGCTCGCCCGCCCGCTCCTCGTTGATCTCGAGCGCCGGCGTGATGCCTCCCTCGAGCGTCTGGTGGGCGAGCAGCAGCAGCAGTGATGGCTCGCCCGACCGAACCTGCGCGGCCCATTCCTTCCATGTGTCCGTTGGGTGAAGGCGATCGGCTCCGAGGAGTGACTTAAGCGACGCCGTGACCCGCTTCAGCTCCGTCTTGCTCACGTCGTTGACGTGAGCGCTCGCCGCGAAGAGCATTCCTGTCACGCCGGCGAGCGTCTTTCTGCGTCCCACCGGCTCCGAGGTGACCGCGTGATCGAAGTCCACAGGCTCGCTGAGGCGGTCCGGGTCGACGGCCTGGCGTTCGATCACCTTCGTGATGCCCCAGAACCCCGCGGGGCAGACCACGTCCAGATGGCCCTCCGCATTCAGATCGTGGGACGAGCCGTCGCAGCGGCCATCGATGAGCGCACGTTCGGCATTGGGGCACAGGGCGGCGTCTCTGGCGGGTGGATCCAGGTCGTAGACGACCTCCAGCGGGAGGGGGCTGTTCGGGTTTGCGGAAAGAACCTGGATGCGCTCCAGCCGCTTCCGTCCGAAGGTTCTCTCGAAGACCACCCCCAAGTTCTGGTACAGCAGGTGGCCCTCCACCGCCAGGCCCCGGAGGTGCCCCAGCGAGACCTCCGAGTCCAGTTTCCGGTCGAACGCCCGGTCGGCCTCGGCGGCGGCGAAGACGCTCTCGATGCTCTGCACGGCCTGCCGGGCCCAGTCGAGCTTCAGGATCGCCGCCTTTTTCCCGTTTATCAGTGTGGCGGCGCTCCGGCCGTCGCGGTCGTGGTTCAGCACGATCGCTGCGTCGAATCGCTGCCGATCGTCGAGATCGACAAGGCCCGGGCGAATGTTCGCCTCGACGATGACGCGAATGGCGGGTCCGCCATCCGGCGCCTCAGCCCCAGGGGTCTCCAGCCGGTCGGGGGGGAGGACGCCGCCTCGTAGGAGCGCTGTCTGGAGGATCCGCCCGCGGTGAAGGACGGCGATCCGCGCCTCGACCGACTCGGCTTCAGCCGGCACGAAGAGCTTGAAACGGGCGGCATCGCTCTCGCCCACTGGTGGAAGCTCGATCGTCTCGACCAGAGGCTCGGGCAGGAGGAGGGGCTCGGTGAAAACAACCGTGAGGCGATGTCCGTTGCGGCTTGGCGGCAGCTTCTCGACCGGGAACGGCCGGTCGGCCACGATCGACCGCTCGTTTCTGGCGCCGATCGCGACGGATAGCTCATGATCGCCGCCCGCTCGGAACGCCCGACGGAGGGGCGCGTCCTCCCTCTCGAGATCGGTCACGCCGACTCGAATGAACCGCTGTGGCGCCTCCCGTCGAATCGGCGTGCTGGGTGGGACACCCAGCTCCGCTGCGGCCTCTGCTGGCAGCTCGAAGGTGTGACCGCCCGCCGTCGCCATCATCCGTTCGTTTGGCGCCGTCACCGCGAACGAGAGCCGACCCGACTCGACCAGCCGAGGCGCCGCGAAGAGAAGGGCCCACTGGGCGTGGCCGGCATCACCGGCCCACCGGATGGCTTCGGCCAGCCCCTTGTCGTGGGACAGCTCGCGAACGAACGCCTCGAACCAGAGTTCGAGCGCGTCATCTGCGACTGGGCTCAGCGACGCGCCCCACCCGGAGAGGCGGGAAACGAGCTCCGGAACTCGCCCGAATCCCTCCTCCAGGCCCACGCCGGCGCCGACGAGGATGGCGCACGTGGCCTGCGGCACGTGTGAGACACGTGCGACCCTCTCCAGCAGGTCGAGCGCCCCCGCCAGGCCGGCCGGCACGACCAGAACGTCGCACCGGCTCGGACCGACCTCGCCCTCCGTGAGTCCACCAAGGTAGTCGGGAAGCGCGGAATAGAGGCGATCGCGCAGCGCCCGAGAAGCGGGGTCGGGGAGGAAGCCGAGCCTGAGTGGCCATGCCCATCGGAAGCGTCCCTCGGGCTCGGGCAGCGGGACGTAGGCCCCGCTGATGTCCAGCCTGGAGGCAGTCAGCCGCTCCAGCAGCCAGGGGTCTGCGATCGGGGGGACGGGATGGATCTCGAGCACCGGCGTCATCGAGGCACCGACTGCGCCCCCCCAGGCCTCGGCCAGCTCCGCCGCTCCCACCCACTCGAGGGCGGCCGCCCACTTTCCGGCCGCGGACTCCTCCAGTGGAGACAGGTCCCACACCAGGGGCCGCCCGCTCGAAAGGAGCCCACCAAGCATCAGCTCGTACCGCTCGCGGGAGGCGACGGGCGCGGGAGCGACCGTGACGTCCCCGACGCCAACGGGCATCGGAGCAGGCTGGAGGTCGCCGCGGTCGCGGAGGATCCCGATCAGCACGCCCAATCCCGCCAGGGCTCGCGCGAACTGATCGTCCGAGAGCTCCCGGCCCCATGCCCCGAAGAGTTCTCGGCTCATCGCCACCCTCCCGGGGCGCATCTTCGCACCACCCCGGGCGAGCGGTCCAGAGGATTGACCGTGGATCACCTCCGAAGACGCACGAGGCGCCGCCCCTTTCGGGGCGGCGCCTCGCCTTCGTCCGTTCTTCTCCGCTAGCCGGCTTACCCGCCTACCGCCGCCAGCGCGTTCACGATGCCGTGGCCGTAGAAGCCGTTGAACTCCGCCGGCCCCTGGCACAGTGCGTCGTAGATCTCCGGTGGCAGGTCAGGATCGGGGTAGTGGAACAACCGGGGCCGTGGGCACCGGTGATCCGTCGCCGTGTCCTCCAGGATCTGCTGCACCTCGTTGGGCTGCATGGTGAGCCCACCCGGATGGCCCGGGTCGTCCGTCCCGTACTCGCTCACGATCAGGGCCGCGACGCCGACCGCGTGCGGAGCCGCCATCGACGTCCCCTGGAACCACGAGTAGTAGGCGCACACCCCGTCGACGCAGTTTCGCATCACGAACGGGGTGTTCGGCGTCCCGTCCTCGTTCAGCTCACCGTTTGCGAGCGCCACGAGGTAGGGGTACGAGGAGAGCTGCCGATTCTCGACGGCATTCCATTGAGGCGTGCCGTAGTACTCGCGCCGGTCACCACCAGGTGCCGAGACGGTGGTCTGCTCGACGCCGTAGTTCGAGTAGTAGGCCTTCCTCATCGTTGGCCCGAGGGCCGAGACGGCGATGACGTGGTTGCCTTCCGCCGGCATCGTCAGGCAGGAGTTGTCAACGTCGCGGTGGTACTCCGACCCGGGCGGAAAGTCCGGGCTGATGTCGTCGGTCGTGGGGTGGCCCAGGTCGGTCGCCTGGTTGCCCTCGGCGGCGACGAGGGTGACGCCCTTCATGTGCGCGTACCGAAGGGCCCGCTGCGTGGCGGAGATGATCGTGCGCTGCTCGCGCTGTGCAGCCTCGGAGTCCGCCGGGTTGTCCGCGCAGTTGTACAGCCAGGGATCGATGAAGTAGCTCATGTTCACCACGTCGATCCCGATGTCACCCGAGTACGTCAGAGCGTTGACCGACTCCATCAGGAAGAAGTAGCCGGAGTCCTGACCGGCCCGGACGTTGACCAGGGTCACGTCCGGCGCCACGCCGATCGTCCCCAGGCCGTTCAGCGCCGCGGCCACCGTGCCGGCGACGTGCGTGCCGTGGCTGTTCTCGTCGACATCCGCGGGGTCGTTGCAGGACATGTCCGGCTCCTCTTCACAGGGGCCGTCCACGAGCGGGATGTCCACGGTGAAGTTCCGGCTCAGATTCGCGTCGAAGTTCGGCGCGATGTCCGGATGACTCCCGTCGATGCCCGTGTCCATGATTCCGACGAGCACCCGGGGGTCACCCTGCTGGACCGCGTAGGAGCCGTCGTCGTCAGCATCGATCATGTCCATGTCCCACTGCAATCCGGACAGGGGGTCCTCGTCGGGTTCGTCCGACGGCGCCGCTGGGGCTCCGGAGCCGAGAACCCGGTCGCGCTCCACCCCATCGTCCTTTGGACGATTGCCCGGGGCGTAGCCGATCGGGACGTTGCGAGCAGCTCCGTATAGCGCGGGCTGACGGGCCACGTCGTCGAGGAAGGCCGGATTCCGGGACTCGACCCGGGCGAGGCCGACCGCCTTGTTGACCTCGACTACAGTTCCGCCTGCGGCCGATACGGCTGCGCGGCCAGCGGAGAGCGATACCCCGTCCTGATAGAGAACTGAATAGACCACCTTCGGCCCGTCGCTCGATGGAGCGGCGCTGCCGGGCACGCCGGCCATGGTGGCGAGCGCCACCACGAGCGCGGCGAACACGATCGATGCTCTTCGCATGCAGAACCTCCCTGTCCTTGGTCCATTGCGTGACCGACCAGCTACGCCGGGTGGTTCCCGGCATTGGGCGGAGTATATCCGTCGGTCCGACCCCCCGGGACGGCTCGCCCGCTGGTGCCGGAACCCGCCCGGCACGGTACCGTCGAGCCGCGATGACCCCACCACATGCTCGCCATCCTCGCGATTTTGAGTCCCGGGTTACGCAGGTCCTCGCGCGAATCGATGCGGGCGAAGTCCTTACCTACGGGGAGGTGGCGGCCGAGGCTGGACACCCGGGTGCGGCGAGGGCGGTCGGAAACGTGCTTGCCCGGGGGGACGGGCTGCCGTGGTGGCGGGTGGTCACCTCGACCGGCCGGCTGGTCCCCGGGCACGAGGAGGAACACGCGAGGCGCCTGGCCCGTGAGGGCGTTGAGGTCTCTTACGGACGGGTCCGCCTCAACGCCCGGGCGGACATGGAGCTTGCCACGCGGATCGCGGCCTCGATCGCCGAAGGCTAGGGGCTACCTACCGCAACCGATCGCACTTGGCGGCGAGGACGAAGTCGCTCTCGGTCAAGCCATCGATCGTGTGGGTCCAGATGCTCAGCCGGACCTTTCCCCAGGCCAGGTGGATGTCGGGGTGGTGGCCCTGGTCCTCGGCGAGCCCCCCGACCCGATTGGTGAAGTCGAGCGCTTCACGGAAGTTCTCGAAGCCGAACTCCTTCTCGAGGTGGTGGTCTCTCACCAAGCGCCAGTCGTTGCCGAGCCGGGCCATCAGGTCGTCGAGTTCGGGTCCCCGAAGGGGAGGCGTTCCACCCTTGCAGGGAACGCACTGAAGCATGGCCAGGTCGGTCATTCGATCGCCTGCGCGAACATCCATCGATGCCCTTCCAGGTCCTCGTCGACGTCGTCGACGACGAATACCAGCAGGCCGTCGATGACGTATGGGACGGACGACCATGCACGCGTTTGCTCGCACACGTCGCGGTGTCTGCGAGGGCTCTGATAGTCGGGCGTCGGGTTGGCCAGCATGACGACGCTGCCGCCGAGCTCCATCTCGGCGTGCGTGATCCGTCCATCCGGCTCGGTGAACCGCTGCCCGCGCTCGCGAAAGCCGAAGGCCATAGCGAGCCACTCGAGGGCCCCCGCCGGGTCTTCGTAGGCGATCATGGGGACGATCCGGTTCTCCATAACTACTCCGATCCTTACATGCTTCTTCGGGTCGCGCGTTGCACAATGTGACGCATGGACGCGACCCCGGGCCTCACGCACGTCCCCATCGGGGTGCTCTCGCCCGAGCGGTTCTCGGGGGTGCTCGACCCATTGCAGGAGGAGCGATTCCGCGCCGCGGTCGAGAGGGTGGGAAAGGCCTTCGAGGGGCGGATCGTCTGGAACGTCAACTCGACCGCTCAGGGCGGCGGCGTGGCGGAGATGCTCCGCTCCCTGCTCGCGTATGCCCGTGGAGCGGGGGTGGACGCGCGCTGGGTGGTGATTCCCGGCACCCCGGACTTCTTCGCGATAACCAAGCGCATCCACAACCACCTCCACGGCTTCCCGGGCGACGGAGGACCTCTGGGCGCCGCCGAGCGAGAGGCCTACCGCGGCGTCACCGAACCGAGCGCCCGCGAGCTTACCGAGCTGCTTCGCCCCGGTGACGTCGTCATCGTCCACGACCCCCAACCCGCCGCGCTCTGTCGCACGGCAAAGGAGGCGGGGGCGGTGGTGATCTGGCGGTGTCACGTCGGCCTGGACCGGCCGAACGACCTGGCGAGGGGGGCTTGGGACTTCCTGCGTCCCCACGTGCTGCCCGCAGATGCCTACGTCTTCTCCCGCCGGGCCTACGCCTGGGAGGGCCTGGATGGAGGGCGGGTGACAGTCGTCCCCCCCTCCATCGACGCCTTCTCTTCGAAGAACCAGCAGCTCTCCGAGGAGCAGGTCTCCTCGATCCTTGCAGCGGCGGGTCTGAGCCCCAATGGTGAGACGGCCTCTCCAACGTTTGCGCGAGAGGACGGCTCGACCGGGACCGTCGTGAGGCCAGCGACGCTGCACGGGGACTCCGGGACCCTGCCCAACGACGCGCCGCTGGTCGTCCAGGTGTCCAGGTGGGACCGATTGAAGGATCCGTTGGGCGTTCTCCTTGGGTTCGCGACGCACGTGGCGCCTCGCTCAGACGCCCATCTGGCCGTGGTTGGACCATCCGTCGAGGGGGTCGCCGACGATCCGGAGGGCGCCGACGTTCTGCGGGAGACCGAGGCGGCGCTCGAGGGGCTCCCGGCGGGGGTTCGCGCTCGCATCCACCTCGTATCGCTTCCGATGGAGGACGGAGAGGAGAACGCTGCGATCGTCAACGCCATCCAGCGTCGGGCCGACATCGTCGTCCAGAAGAGTCTGGCGGAAGGCTTCGGCCTGACGGTCACCGAGGCCATGTGGAAGGGCCGCCCGGTCATCGGGACCCGCATCGGCGGGATCCAGGACCAGATCGTGCCGGGGCTAACCGGGTTGCTGCTCGATGACCCGCTCGACCTCCGCGCCTACGGTGAGGCCGTTCTCACCCTTCTGGCTGATCCAGCTCGAGCGCGGGAGATGGGACGGGAGGGGCAGCGGAGGATCCGCGACCAGTTCCTGGGGCCACGCCACCTCACTCAGTACCTGGAACTCATCTCGGCGTTGATGGGCTCCGGGGAAGAGGGCACCCGAGACTCCCCGGCCGAACCTGCGATCGGCTGAGAGGGCTAGACTGCTGCAAATGGCGACCGAGCCGCAGGACGGACGCCTGGTCGAGTTGGAGGGCGTCCGGAAGAGCTTCGGTCCCCATGTCGTCCTCGACTCCATCGACCTGTCCATCCGCCGGGGGGAAGCGGTCGTCGTGGCCGGCCCCTCGGGGTCGGGCAAGTCGACCCTCCTTCGGTGCATCAACGGGCTGGAAGCGATCGATGCGGGAGACATCCGGTTCGAGGGCCAGTCGATCCCCAAAGCCGGAAAGGGCATCTACCGGCTCCGGGCGGAGATGGGGATGGTGTTCCAGTCCTTCAACCTCTTCCCCCACAAGACCGTGCTCGACAACGTCACCCTGGGGCCGATCGAGGTGAAGGGGCTGTCGCGGCTGGACGCCCAGACGCGGGCCAGGGCCCTGCTCGAACGGGTCGGCATCCCCGAGAAGGCCGACGCCGTCCCGGCCGACCTATCGGGAGGCCAGCAACAGCGCGTGGCCATCGCGAGGGCGCTCGCCATGGAGCCGAAGCTGATGCTCTTCGACGAGCCCACGTCGGCCCTGGACCCGGAGATGATCCGGGAGGTCCTGGACGTGATGCGGGACCTCGCCCGCGATGGCATGACCATGATCGTGGTGACGCATGAGATGGGGTTCGCCCGCGAGGTGTGCGACCGACTGCTGTTCATCGATGCCGGGGCGATCGTCGAGGACGCGCCGCCCGAAGAGTTCTTCAGGGGGGCGAAGAGCGAGCGAGCGAGGGAGTTCGTGGACAAGATCATTCACCACTAGGGCCGGGTTCGAGGACGGGAGCCGCATCCGTTGCGGCGGGAAGGAGAACCGATGCGACACAAGAGGTGGAGGTGGCTCGTGGCGCTGCTCGCGCTGACCGCCCTGGTCGGCGCGGCGTGCGGGGACGATGAGGGGGACGGCGGTGGCGGAGGAACGGTCGAGGAGTTCCCGGCCGACACCACGATGGGCCGGATCCAGGAAGCGGGCGAGATCGTGATCGGCGTGAAGTTCGACGTGCCGCCCTTCGGGTTCAAGAACCCACAGACCGACGAGGTCGAGGGCTTCGACGTGGAGATGGGTGGGTTCATCGCCGACGCCCTCGGCGTGGAGCCGACCTACGTCGAGGCGATCTCTGACAACCGCATCCCCTTCCTCCAGGACGGCACGGTGGACCTGATCCTATCCACCATGACCATCACGACGGACCGAGACGCCGAGATCGACTTCTCGGAGCCGTACTTCATCGCCCATGGCCGGATCCTCGTCCCCGAGGACTCCGACATCGCGGGCGTCGAGGACCTGGCCGGACGCACTGTCTGCACCGCCCTTGGATCGACCTACGAGGAGAACCTGGGGGAGTCGGCTCCGGAGGCCGAGCTGCAGCTCGTGGACTCCTATTCCGAGTGCCTCGAGCTCGTCCAGACCGGTGCCGTGGACGCGGTCTCGACGGACGACGTCATCCTCACGGGGATGATCATCCAGGATCCGACGCTGATGCTCGTCGGCGACGAGCTCACAGTCGAGCCGTACGGAATCGGGATCAAGGACGGTGAAACCGAGTTCAAGGAGTTCGTCGACGGGGTCCTTGCGGACGTCAAGGAGGACGGGCGTTGGCAGGAGCTGTTCGACAAGTGGATCGGGCAGTACACCGGCCAGGAGGCGACACCACCCGACCTGACCTTGGATGAGGCGCTGGAGCTCCGGCCGTGCGTGGAGACCTGCTGATCGCCCGACCGTGATGAAGACGCGGCGGTCGGGGCCGCAAGCGTGAGGCGGCGAGTATGAGCGTGCTCCTGGATGTGCTCCGGCGGCACTTCCCGGAGTTCCTCTCGGGGTTTTTCGTGACCTTCCGTGTGGTCGCGATATCGCTCGCGATCGCCATCTCGGTCGGGACGCTCGTGGGGGCGCTCCGCGTCGCGCCCCTTCGAGCGTTGCGGTGGATCGGAACCACCTACGTCGAGGCGTTCCGCAACGTGCCCCTGCTCGTGCTGATCTTCATCTCGTTCCTGGGGCTCCGGCGGGCGGGGATCGGGATCGGGCCCTGGGTCGCGGGGACCGCGAGCCTCGGGCTCTACACCGCGGCCTACGTCGCGGAGGCGATCCGCTCGGGCGTCTTTGCCGTCGGCAAGGGGCAGATCGACGCTTCCCTCTCGCTCGGCCTCACCTACCGGCGGACAATGACGAAGATCATCCTGCCGCAGGCGGCGCGGACCGTGATCCCGCCGCTCGGCAACCTGCTGATCGCCATGATCAAGAACTCGGCGATCATCGGCGCCTCGATCCTCGCCCTGCCCGACCTCCTCAAGCAGGCCCGGATACTCCAGGCTCGGACGTTCCAGACGAACGAGACCTTCTTCTGGGCCGCTGCCGGCTACCTGGTCCTCACGCTCTCCGCGACGTTTGTGGTGCGCCGCCTCGAACGGCGCCTGGCCATACGGCGGTGATCCGATGGGCTACCTGATCGATCCCGCCAACTGGGAGTGGCTCGTCACGGGGAACAACCTGCGCTTCCTCGTGGATGGGTTCCTGGTGAACGTGGAGATCGCCCTCATCGCCATCGTCCTGTCGCTCATCCTGGGCCTGCTGCTGGCTCTGGCCCGGATCTCGAAGTCCGCCTTGCTCCGCGCCCCGGCCGGCGCCTGGATCGACGTGTGGCGAAACCTCCCCCTCATCTTCGTGATCCTCTACCTCTCCCTGGGACTCCCCGCTCCGTGGAAGGACGCCTACGAGGGGATCGTGCCCGGATTCTTCCCGGAGGCTCTCCAGTCCGGCCGGGTGCTCGCGGGGATCCTCGGGCTGACGCTCTACAACTCGGCGGTAATCGCCGAGATCATGCGGGCGGGCATCCAGTCGCTGGAACGGGGTCAGGGGGAGGCCGCTGCGTCGCTCGGGTTGCCCTACTGGAAGTCTATGCGCCTGGTCATCCTGCCCCAGGGACTGCGGCGAATGGTGCCCGCCACCGTGTCGCAGCTCATCACCCTGAACAAGGACACGACGCTCGTCAGCATCATCGCCATCCAGGAGGTCATGCGCCACGGCAGGATCGTGTCGAGCTTCGGCTTCTTCGGGGGTGCGCAGGCGCCCGTCCTGCAGGTCTTCCTGACGATCGGCGCGATGTTCGTCATCGTGAACCTGCTCCTGTCACGCCTCTCGCGGCGCCTCGAGGTCCGCGAGCGGAAGCGGACCGGCGTGGCGGTGGAGCGCGTGACCGGCCTGGAGGATCAGGTGGCCGCCGCGGCCGACGTGACCTGAGCGGCACCCGGAATCGAAAGTTACGCTGGGGTGGTGACGGGAAATCGCGCTGCGACGTTCCAGTCGCTGCGAGTTCGCAACTTCCGGCTGTTCGTCGCCGGCCAGCTGCTGTCGGGGATCGGGACGTGGATGCAGTCCGTGGCCGCGCCATGGCTGGTGCTCCAGCTCACGGGGAGCGGGGTGGCGCTGGGCATCGACGTCGGACTGACTTTCCTGCCCATCCTGCTGTTCGGGGCATGGGGTGGAGTGCTCGCCGACCGATTCGACAACCGGCGCCTGCAGCTCCTTACGCAAGTCGCCTACGCGGTCCTGTCAATGGCTCTCTGGCTGCTTGTGATCACCCGTGTCGTCGAGGTCTGGATGGTGTTCGTCATCTCCTTCCTGATGGGTGTCGTGACCGCCGTCGACATGCCTACACGCCAGAGCTTCTACCTGGAGATGGTCGGACGGAACCAACTGACGAATGCCATGAGCCTCAGCACGGCCACATTCATGGGGGCTCGAATGGTGGGGCCGGCCCTCGCCGGCGTTCTCATCGGCACCGTCGGAGTCGCGCCAGTCTTCCTGATCAACGGGATCTCCTACCTCGCCGTGATCGTGGCGCTGCTACTCATGCGGAGTGATGAGCTGCAGCGTCGCGAGCCCGTCCCCGCCCGTCGAGGGCAGATCCGGGAAGGGGTTGCCTACGTGTGGCGAACGCCGGCGCTGCGACTGCCGATGCTCCTCATGGCAGGCGTGTTCATGTTCGCCTTCAACTTCGCCGTGCTCCTTCCCCTGCTGGCGGTCCGGAGCTTCGGCGGCGACGCCGGCACGTACGGCAATCTCCTCGCGCTGTTCGGTGGGGGCTCGCTCGCTGGCGCGCTCATCATGGCCGCGCGCTCCTCCACCCCGAACGTCCCGCGACTGGCCCTCTTCGCCGTTCTCCTGGGCGCCGTCTCCCTCGCCGTCGCCGCGGCCCCGCAGCTGCTCGTGGCGGGGCTTCTCATGCCAGCGCTGGGGGCGATCGGGATCGCCTTCGCCATCACCGGCAACTCCACCCTTCAGCTCACGGCGGCGGACGACATGCGCGGCCGGGTGATGGCTCTGTACGGCGTGATCTTCCTGGGGAGCACGCCTCTCGGCGGCCCCATCGCCGGCTGGGTGGGCGAGCACCTCGGCCCTCGTATCGGCCTCGCCGGTGGCGGCATAATCGCGATCGCCGCTGGCGTCCTGGCGGTCGCCGGCCTCCGCGCGTCGCGGAACGAGGTTCCCCCGGTCGCCGCCATGGCAGCCGATGTCGGTGAGTAGCCTGGTTTCAGCCAGGGGTCACCCTCTCTGAGGAAAGGCTGCGAATGGAGGCCTACCTATGCCGAACCTGCGGCGTCCAGCAGCCACCAAGCGAGCGCCCGCCCGCCCGATGCCCCATCTGCCTGGACGAGCGCCAGTACATAGGACCGGCAGGCCAGCGGTGGGCCACTCTGGCCGAGCTGAAGGAAGAGGGGCACCGCATCGAGCTGCTGGACGAGGAACCGGGTCTGATCGGGATCGAGGTCAGGCCGAGGGTTGGCATCGGTCAGCGTCCGCTGCTGGTCCGTACGCCGCGGGGCAACGTCCTGTGGGACTGCGTCGGCTACTTCGACGCGGACATGGTCGACGCGATCGCGAACCTCGGCGGGATCGCGGCCATCGCCTTCTCCCATCCTCACTTCTACGGCGCCGCGGCGGAATGGAGTCGTGCCTTCGGCGACGCGCCGATCCACGTGCCTGTGGCCGACCGGCGGTGGTTCCTCCGCACCGACGTCGAACCGGTGCTCTGGGAGGGCCATCTCGAATTGCTGCCGGGAGTGACGCTAATCCAGTGTGGCGGGCACTTCGAGGGCAGCGCGGCCCTGCACTGGGCGGCCGGCTCGCGAGGGAAGGGCGCGATCCTGGTCGGCGACACCATCGCGGTCGCCTCCGACCGCCGGTTCGTGAGCTTCATGCGGAGCTATCCGAACCTCATCCCGCTCCCGCGGGAGGCCATCGAGAGCATCGTCGAGTCCCTCCGCCCCTACGAGTTCGACAGGATCTACGGTGGGTGGACCGGCGATGTCGTGGACCGGGGCGGCCACGAGGCGGTGGAGCGCTCGGCGGAAAGATACCTGCGGTGGATCGGGGCTCGCCGGCCATGACCCTCGATGCGAACCTGGACCGGGACGTCCGGCTCTTCGTCTACCGGTTCTTCCTCGAGGCCGGCCGTCCGCCCGTTCCGGCGGAGACGGTGGCCGCCCTGGGGTCGACGAGCGCGCTCGTGGAGGCGTCGCTTCGACGTCTCGGTGATGACCACGCCCTGGTTCTTGCGCCCGGCACTCCGTACGTGTGGATGGCGAATCCGCTGTCTGCGCTTCCCACGCCCTTCCAGGTGGAAGCCGACGGCCGGACGTGGTTCGGGAACTGCATCTGGGACGCGCTGGGCATCCCGGCGATTCTCAAAGCGGATGGGTTGGTGCGCTCCTGGTGTGCGGATTGCGCGGCCCCGATGGCCCTGGAAGTGAGCGACGGACGACTGCAGCGGGGGGTTGGCGTCCTTCACTTCGCGGTCCCGGCGGCCTCGTGGTGGGACGACATCGGGCACACCTGAGCGACGATGCTGCTCTTCCGGTCGGAAGAGCACGTGGACAGCTGGTGCGAGGCCCGTCGTGTCTCGCGCGGGGCGATCCTGTCGCTGGAGACGGGCTGGCGGCTGGCGGCGATCTGGTACGCGGACCGCCTCGAGCCGGATTGGCGGCGGAGGACGACCGAGGAGGCGCAATCGGTCTTCGACAGGCTCGGGCTCACCGGGCCGTTCTGGCGGCTCCGGTGACGCGGGAGATCTCTACCCGCTGTGTGAGATGCCGACCGGACAGCTCACGCCTGTT